>NZ_JBMBTE010000057.1:0-33910 GCF_048897285.1 Rhodococcus sp. O3 | reverse complement strand
CTGCGAACGCGACCTCGTCCGCCTCGGCGTTCCGCCCTCGCACTGACCGTCGAAATCGGGCGAACGCTGTGCGAACGCCGCGTTCCTAACGTCGGAACCGGCATGAGACATGCGAGAGGAGTTCGCGATGACCACGACACCCACCCCCACCGGCATCTCGTTCGAGGATCTGGCGTCGGCGCTGCGCGGCGAACTGATCACCCCGACGGACCCGGGCTACGACCGGGCCCGCGCCGTCTACAACGCGATGATCGACAAACGGCCGGCCGCGATCGCACGCTGCCGCGACACCGTCGACGTCATCGCCTGCGTCCGATTCGCCCGGGAACGGGGCATCGAGCTCGCGGTCCGGGGCGGCGGACACAACGCGGCCGGGCTCGGCGTGTGGGACGACGCGCTGGTCGTGGACCTGTCGACGATGCGCAGTACCACCGTCGATCCGGAGCAGCACACCGTCCGGGCGGATGCCGGATGCGTCTGGGGCGATGTCGACCACGCGACGGTCGGTTTCGGGATGGCGACTCCGTCCGGCTTCCTGGCGTCCACCGGGGTGGCCGGTCTGACACTCGGCGGCGGCATCGGCTATCTGACCCGCCGGTTCGGTCTCACGGTGGACAACCTGCTCGCGGCCGATGTCGTGCTCGCCGACGGGACCTTCGTGAAGGCGAGCGAGGACTCGCACAGCGACCTGTTCTGGGCTCTGCGCGGTGGGGGCGGGAACTTCGGGGTCGTCACCTCGTTCACCTTCCGCTGCCACGACATCGGCGAGCACGGCACGATCATCGGTGGGCCGGTGCTCTACGACATCGCCGACACCGCCGAGGTGATGCGCTGGTACCGCGAGTTGCTGCCGTCGCTGCCGGAGGAGTTGAGCGGCTGGATCGGCCTGATCACGGTGCCGCCCGCAGCGCCGTTCCCCGAGGAACTGTGGGGACGCGGGGCCTGCGCGATCGTCTGGTGCTACACGGGCCCACACGACCGGGCCGACGAAGTGCTCGAACCGATCAGGGCGTTCGGGTCGCCGATGCTGGTGGGGCTGCAGCCCCTGCCGTTCACCGCACTGCAGAGCGCGTTCGACGGACTGTATCCCGCAGGGCTGCAATGGTATTGGCGAGCAGACTTCTTCAACGAGATCTCCGATGCCGCGATCGACGTCCACTGCCGATTCGGTGCGTCGCTGCCCACGGGGCATTCCACCATGCACCTCTACCCGATCGACGGCGCCGCCGCGCGCGTTCCCGAGAACGCCACCCCCTTCTCCTACCGGGACGGCGGCTGGGCCGGGGTCATCGTCGGTGTGGATCCCGATCCGGCCAATGCGGAACTCATCTCGCAGTGGGCCCGCGACTACTGGGAGGCCCTGCACCCGACGTCGGCGGGCGGCGCCTACGTCAACTTCCTGATGGAGGAAGGCCAGGACCGGGTACGGGCGTCGTATCGCGGCAACTACGACCGGCTCGCCGCCGTCAAGGGCCGCTACGACCCGGACAACGTGTTCCACATCAACCAGAACGTGCGGCCCACCGCGAATCCGGGTGCTGCCGCGACGTGAACACCGGAAGCTCGGATGGACGTGACCGTCGAGGGATTTACTCACCGTGAGCGTTGACCTCGCCGGGGCCGGCGGCGGGCCGATAGGCTCGCCGCCACCCGTTCCCGTATCCCGGAGGTCAACCATGGGTCAGCAGTTCCCGGACATCGTCTCGGTCGAGTGGCTTCGCGATCACCTCGACGATCCGACGCTCGCCGTCGTGGACTCGAGCACCCATCTGACGCTGCCCAAGGACGGGCCGTATTCGGTGGAACCGGGGCGTGCCACCTACGATTCCGCGCACATTCCCGGTGCCGTGTTCGCGGATCTGCTCACCGATTTCGCCGATCCCGATTCCGCCGAGGCGTGGACCGCGCCCGCTTCGGAGCGGTTCGCGTCGGCCGCCGGCGCGCTCGGCATCGGCGACGGCGTCCGGGTTGTCGTGTACGACCAGCACGACGGATACTGGGCGACCCGATTCTGGTGGCACCTACGTCTCGAGGGATTCGACGACGTCGCCGTGCTCGACGGCGGCCTGCCCGCCTGGAAGGCCGCGGGCGCCCCGGTCACCGACGCCCCCGTCTCGCCGACCGCCGCGACCTTCACCGCCCGGCGCCGCGACGACCTGATCCGGTCCACGCAGCAGGTGCGGGACGCGATCGACGACGACAAGACCGTCCTCGTCAACGTCCTCGATCCCGCCACCTACCGCGGCGACGCCAGCACCTACGCCCGCTCCGGGCACATTCCCGGCAGCATCAACCTGCCGGTCGCGCAGATCCGGGACCCGGAGACGGGCCTACTCCGGCCGGTCGCCGAGTTGCGGGCGCTGTTCGAGGACGCCGGCCTGCTCGATCCGGGCGTCACCCCGGTGACCTACTGCGGTGGTGGCATCGCCGCGACCGGGGTCGCGCACGCGTTGGCACTGGTCGGACGCGACGATGTCGCCGTGTACGACGGATCGTTGACCGCGTGGACCGCCGACGATTCGCTGCCGCTGACGGTCGGCGCCGATCCCAGGTAGCTCACCGGGCGACCACCATCGGAGCGGGGCCACTCCCCCCTCAGCCGAGCGGGTTGCCGACGATGTTCGACACGATGCCCCGGATGATGCCGGTGCCGTCCTCGGTGCGCAGTTCGTCGTACCAGGCCTGCGTCACCTCGGGATCCTTCGCGTGGGTCACGTCGCAGCGCTTCCGTGCACGCAGCACCAGGTCACCCGCGCGGGCGGTCCTGCGGTTCCGGTACCGGATCAGCGCGTCCTCGACGCCGAGCGTGTTGGTCTGCAGCGCGATGGCCAGCACGACGGCGTCCTCCATCGCCGAGCAGCCACCCTGGCCGATATCGGGTGTGGTGTTGTGCCCGGCATCGCCGAGCAGCGCGACGCGGCCCTTCACCCACGTGTCGAACGGGTCGATGTCGAAGATCTCGACGCGGTTGACCGCGAGCGGATCGAGCATGCCGATGAGCTTGTGCACCTGCGGCGCCCAGCCGGAGAAGTGCTCGGACAGAACATCTTTCGCCTGCGACCGGTCGTAGTCGAGCCCGGCCGGCAGCGGGACGTCGAAGAAAAAGTAGAAACGGTTGCCGGCGATCGGCATGACGGACACGCGCTTGCCGTCCCCGACGTAGGTCGTCCACTGGGTCGCCGGCGCGATCGTCTCGTCGATGTCGACGAGCCCGTTGAAGTTGACGTATCCCGCGTAACGCCGCTCCACGGGTTCGTCGAGCACATAGTCCCGGGTCCGGGACTTCGCCCCGTCCGCGCCGATGAGGATGTCACCGGTGGCGGTGCTGCCGTCCGCGAAGGTCGCGGTCACGGCATCCCCGTCGTCGGCGATGTCCACCATCCGCTTCCCCAGGTGGATGTGCTCGAGGCCGAATTCGTTCATCAGCATCGACTGGAGTTCGGCGCGCGACACCGGATACGGCCGCTGACCGGTCTGTTCGACGACCGGCCGGAGACTGAACTCGGTCATCGTCTCGCCCGTGAACCCGTCCCGGTAGGCCATGGTCTCCATCTGCCCGCCGAGAGCGGCGATCTGCTTCTCGAGACCCAGATAGTTCAGGCACTTGACGCCATTGGACCACAACGAGATCGCCGCGCCCACCGGCTTGTTCTCGACCACCTGCTCGTACACCTCGACGTCCCAGCCGATGCGCCGCAACGCGATTCCCGCACTGAGTCCGCCCATTCCGGCGCCGATGATGATGGCCTTCACTCGCACTGCTCCTCACGTCGACTTCCGAATCACCGTAGGGCGCTGCTGTAACACCGTTTCGACGCGCGTTTCACGAACGTGTTACGCCCCTGCTCAATTGGCACGACGCGCACGGCACCGTGCGATAACGTCCACCCATGGGAACGGTCATCGGCGAGTTTCTCCCGCTGGCGGTCGGGGTCGCGATCTCGCCGATCCCCATCGTCGCCGCCATCCTGATGCTGCTGTCGAAGAACGCCGGCAGCACGGGCAGCGGATTCGGACTGGGCTGGGTCGTGGGAATCTTCGCGGCCACGGGCATTGTCGCGCTGCTGTCCGGGGGTCTCGACACCTCGGATTCGGGCGGGTCGAGCGGCTCCGTCTCGTGGATCAAGGTTGCCCTCGGCGTACTGCTGGTGGTGCTGGCCGGCAGTCAATGGCGCGCCCGCGGCGACGCGTCGGTCCCGAAATGGATGCAGGCCCTCGACCGGCTGAACTTCCCGAAAGCGGCCGGACTCGGCGTCGCACTCTCGGCAATCAATCCGAAGAACCTGCTGCTGTGCGCCTCCGCCGGGCTGGTGATCGGCACCGGCGGGCTCGGCACCGGCGAAGCCGTTGGCGCGCTGGTGGTCTTCACGGTGATCGCGGCGTCGAGCGTGCTCATCCCCGTCCTCGGGTACGCGGTTGCCGCGCAGCGCCTGCGCGGACCGCTCGACACCCTCTCACAGTGGCTCCGGGCGAACAATCACCAGGTGATGGCGATCGTGCTGGTGATCATGGGTGCTGCGGTGATCGGGAAGGGGCTCGGTGGTCTGTGACCGCGGGCGAATCCTGGTCGGTCGTCGAATGGCTTCGCGACCGCGTCGGTGTCGCAGATGACGTCCATGTCGACGACGGTTCGGTCCGGATTCGGCACCGACCCGGTCGCAAACGCGATGGGTAACAGCATCAAGGTGTGGTGCAACCGTATTACCCCGTGGTTCACGTGCCGCCGTTGATGGTCGGTAGGTTCGGCGACGCCGCTGGTGACATGTGACGAACCGGTTGTTCCCGTCCAGGCAGCCGGGTGGCCCACCCACAACCAACTCCACGCCCTCGCCCCACGGTGTCATGACCGAAATAGGGTGCGTGGCACTGAAGGCCAGGACGCGCTGCGGCGCAAGCGCGGTGGACCGCCCGACGGAGCTCCCTTCAGACCCTCGCGTAACAGGCGAAGATCCAATCACCGCCAGAGCCCTTGTTCAGATCCTGCGGCAACTTGGTGTAGGGAATCGGCGGCTCGATCGAGGCGTTGTTGCCGTGGATGATTCTGATGTCGCGAACCGCTTTCTCGGGTTCGCCCCGTTTGTAGCTCAGGTAGACGAACTCACCGCCGGCGCCCTTGTTGAGGTCGACATCGATCTTCTCGTACCCGGCAGGCGCCGGTGTGTTCTTGCCGTAGACCACCTTCAAGCCGGTGATCGGGTTGATGCCGGCCTGGCTCAGTCTCGCGCGGGTCAACTTCTGCATGCACAGGAAAATGAAGTCTCCACCTGCGCCGCGATTGAGATCGACGGGAATCTTCTCGAAGCCCGCGGGTGGAGCGATCCCGCGCGAACCACCCGTGATGACCTGAAGCTTGCCAACCACCGGGCCGAGAAGATCGACCTTTGCACTCATCGCCTGCGCATAGCCCTTGTAGGCCTCCTTGAGCTTCCTCCTGCGCGCGGCGCTCGTGGCGAGCTCCCATACGGGAACGAGCGACGGCCACGCCGCAAAAGGGATGAAATCGATCGGCGCCGGATCACCCGGAATGGAGGCAACCCACTCGTCGAACTTGGCTTTGCTGTCCGAAGCTCCGGCGCGCAGGGTCGGATCTCCCCCGACGGCCTGGTAATCGACGTACGAGTGCTTTCGGAATTCGGAGACGGCGGACTTCATCTCGCTCGAGATGCTGGCCGAGCCCCTGACCACCGCAATGTCGAACGACGCCTTGGCCGCCACGTCGATCGCGACCGAGGAATTGTACTGCTGCTGATCCGTTACCGTGCTCTGACTCAGAGCGCCGCCCATGACGATGCCGGTGAGCACATGGGTACCGTAGGTGGCGAACAACCTATCCGGGCTGCCGGATTCGAGATCCTCCTTGAAGGCCGGCAGGAGCAGTTCGCGCGCCTCCGCCACCGTCACGTCGAGCCGCAAGCTATAGAGCGGCTGATTGAACTGGACCGACGTGAAGTAGTTCTCGACCTCGTAACGCTTGCGGCTGGCGAATGTCGCCTCCGCCTCACCACCGAAGAAAAGGAACCCACCCCCGACGCCCGTATCGGTTTTCCACTCCTCGCTGTACTCGAGAATCGAAGTGCCCGAGCGAGTTCTATGGGACGACACGCCGATCGGCTTGACGACCACCGGAGCCGGGACACTCCACGGTTTCGCTCCGGGCTTGTAGGCGTATGGCGTGAACGACTTGGCTTTGGTGAAGTTGAAGATGTCGCCGACCACCGCGTTCGGACTCGCATACTCGCCGAACACGTCGTAGCCGCAGCCAATGAATTCGATGCCTGGGATCAGCGGATGCGGCGGCTTGAGCGGAGCCGTCTCAGCGAATTTCGTCAGATCTCGAATGTAGATGGCCTGCCGAGCTGCCGGGCTGATCGGCTTTGAGCGAAATGCAATTCTGGTGTTACTGTTCTCGGGCATAATTTTCCCTAAGCCTCGTTCCCATTTTTTGGCGATATCGTGTGCCGATATCGTGTCTGTCGGTGGACACTTCCGACAATATGGGGTGACGCGATCCGACAAATCCGTGCTGGCACGGCCGATCCATTCCGTGCTACCACGGTCGCCGTGTACAGAAGCCTTACCGTGTCCGAGCACGAGCCAGAGAACATGATCTCGCTCCGTCGATCCGACCCGCTGGAGAGGACTACGCGACGAAGCATCCGACGGCGGTCGTGAAGTCGTCGACGACGCAGACGTGCTACTCGAGTACTTCCGGTATCCAACCGAGCACTGGATGCATCTGCATACGACGAAACTGATCGAATCGACCTCCGCGACAGTGTGTTTGCGAGACAGGGTGACAAAGTCCCGAGCCCGCGAGCCGCAGGCACGGCGATAGCCCACAGTCGATCGAGGCGACCCAGTACCGGTGACGGTCAGTCCCGACCCGACCTCGTGGTGCGGGCCAGCGCGTTGTTCCCCAAGGGCGAGCTCCTCGAACGACCCGTCGCCATTGCCCCGGAACCATCGACCGACAGCCCGCTGTCCGAGTCTGCCTGACAATGCCCCATCCACAGAATTTGACTATTCCTCCCGCCATCCTGATGCGTCTTCCAGTCGTTCTTCCACATGATTACGATGGAATTCCAGGGTTCGCAGATCGCCTTCTTACGATCGCGTCTGACTTTGATTCGCGGGCCCCGTGACTCGTCGTGCCAGTACTTCACCATTGAACTCGACACCTAACCTCACGTCTTTCACATGAATCCAGCTTGAACCGGCCTAGGTGTTTTGTTCGGTAGTTTCGTGGACTTCCAACTCCGGAAAAGCAGCCACGACATCGGCAGGGTCAAGGTTGTGAAGTAGCAACTGCTTCCGACGGACGAGACCCCGGTGCACTGGATGCACCGGGGTCTCGTCGTCTGTGCGCTGGGTTCACCGAGGCACTTCGCGCTCAGGGCTCAGCCGAAGCGCTCAGGGATTCTTGTGCTCGATCTTCTCGTACTCGGCAACCTCGCCCGCATCGTGTGCGCGCTCCTCCGCCTCCTTCGCCTCGAGCTGCTTGGCGACCGCATCCTTGAGGGAGACCTTGACGGGCTCGGCGGCCTCCTCCTCGGCCTTGCGGATGCGCTCCTGTTCCTTCTTCTTCGCCGTCTCGGCGGCCCGACGCTTCGCGGCGGCCTCCTGATCGGCCTTCGCGATCTCGGCGGCCCTCTTCTGCTCGGCTTCCTTTTCCGCCTGCTTCGCGCGTTCCTGCGCACGCTCCCGCGCCTGCTGGACTTCCTCCTCGCGAGCGCGCCGTGCGGCTTCCTGCTCAGCGACGGCCCGCTCACGCGTCCGACGGAGCTCGGCGTCCGCAGCACGCTTCTCGGCCGCGGCCTGGGCATCGAGTTCCTCCGCGCGCTTCACCGCGTCGGCGCGTTCGGTGGCGAGCGCCCCGCGCATGGCGATCTCCTGGTCGTCGAGCACGCTGCCGACGATGCCGTCCAGCATGCCCAGTCCCCGCTCGTACATCAGGCGCGGCGGGGCGTCGGTGGGCAGGAAGAACCGCAACTGCTGTTCGATCAACCCGAGGGGGAACCGGGCGATCATGTACTGCAGTCGCAGGACGCTCTTGGGCACGGTGGTGAGGTTCATCGGCACAACTCCAACTTCGATGGGGGTACAGCTCCGGTAGGAAAGGTCGGTGGTGTTCGTCAGCGATCCGGATCGTCGGTCAGCGACGATCGAGGGATTCGGCCTTGCGGCGTTCTTCTTCGGCCTCCAGACGCGCGCGTTCGGCGTCGTGGAAGACGCGACGGTGGTTCTCGTCGGCGGCTGCGACCTCCGCAGCGGCATCCGTGACCTGGGCATTCTCCTCGCGGCGTGCCTGTTTTTCGGCAGCCGTGGCCTGGCGGGCTGCGTCGGACTGCTCCCGGACCACGTTCTCCTGGTATTCGAGTTCGGCGGCCTGCTTTCGAACGCGCGCCTCTCGCTCGGCCTGCGACTCGGCGGCCTCGGTCCGGCGCTGCACGGCCTCGCGTTCCTGCTGTCCGGCTTCGTGCACGGCATCGAGTTGTTCGACCGCCTCCTCGCTCTCGGCTTCTGCCATATGGGAAAGGGTGTCGGCCTTCCTCGCCTGCCGGGCTTCCTCCTGCTCCAGGCGGCCTTCGGTGGTGAGGGAATCGTTGCCGGTCAGAGCTCCGGCGACCTCCTTCGCCTTGCCGACCACGGTCTGCTTCAACCCCAGGCGTGCCTTGTCGGATGCGCTGTCTTCGGCCACGGTCATCTCCTTCCGTAGGGGACACGAAGGGGACGGCCCCACGGGAAGGTGTAGCCCGGCGTGGTGGGATTCAATCCTCGAGAGGCTCGAGAGGATGGATATGCGCGCCGACAAGGTCGACGACTGTGAGCGGACTGCCCGCCGGTTGTGTCCCGGGAGACGCTGATCGGGGACGCTGCCGACTAGGCTCGGCGCCGTGAGCGTGCGTGCAGGAATAGTCGTGACCGGAACCGAGGTGCTGACAGGGAGGATCGCCGACCAGAACGGACCGTGGCTGTCCAATCAGCTCCTGACACTCGGCGTCGACGTCGCCCACATCACGATCTGCGGCGACCGGCCCGCGGACCTGACCGCACAACTGCGCTTCCTCGCCGATCAGGGCGTCGACCTCATCGTCACCAGCGGTGGGCTCGGCCCCACCGCCGACGACCTCACCGTCGCTACCGTCGCCGAGTTCTGCAATCGTGAGTTGCTGCTCGACCCCGAGCTCGAAGAACACATCGCGGGTGTCATCCGCCGCTTCCGCCCGGATACCCCGGACCTCGACGCCGGGCCGACGCGGATCGGGATCCGCAAGCAGGCGCAGGTTCCGGTCGGTGCCACCGCCCTGCCGCCGACCGGTACAGCGCCGGGCGTGGTCATCCCCTCGGTAAACGGTGACCGGCCGATCCCGACCATCGTCATCCTGCCCGGGCCGCCCGGAGAGCTGCAGGCGATGTGGCCGAGCGCGGTCACCGCACCTGCGGTCGCCGACGTGCTGACCCGAGCCGACGACCTGCATCAGGAAACCGTGCGCGCCTACGGATTGCACGAGGCACAACTCGCCGAGACACTGCGCCGGGCCGAAGCGGAGATCGCCGACCTCGACCGGCTCGAGATCACCACATGTCTTCGACAGGGTGAACTCGACATGGTGACCCGATTCGCCTCCGGCGACGAGGACATCTATCGCCGCCTTCTCGAGGTTCTCACCGAACACCATGGACGCCAGATCTTTTCGACCGACGGCTCCACCATCGACGACCAGCTGATCGACGTCCTCGACGGCAGGTCGATCGCCACTGCGGAATCGTGCACCGGCGGACTCGTCGCTGCGCGTCTCACCTCCCGCCCCGGGTCGTCGGACTACGTCATGGGCGGCGTCGTCTCGTACTCCAACGACGCCAAGTCCGAGCTGATCGACGTACCGGCCGAGATGATCGCCGCGCACGGTGCGGTCAGCGAACAGGTCGCCGCAGCGATGGCCGAGGGCGTCCGACGCCGTCTCGAAGCCGACGTCGCGGTTTCCACCACCGGGATCGCCGGCCCCACCGGTGGCACCGACACCAAGCCGGTAGGCACGGTCTGCTTCGGCGTCTCGATCGACGGACGACCTACCTACACCGTCACCCGCCGCTTCCCCGGGGACCGCGAACGGGTCCGAACCCTCACCACCACGGCCGCACTGCATCTCGTTGTCGCACAACTGAAACGAGGTTGAAACCGAACCCGCGCCACCCATCACTGCGGCCGAGGCGGCAGCAGCCGGCGCACCGGCTTGCCCCACCGTCCGTCCCTGGTACTCGGCGCCGATGTCCGCAAGAGACTCACGGAGCAGCGACCCCAACCAACCGGTGGAGTCCGGCTGGTTGCGGAATCACTCCTCTTCTTCGATGACGTGAACCGCGGCTTCCTCCGCCGACGCCGCTCCCCCGTCGATTCCGGCGTCCCCGGCCCACAGCTCGGATTCTTCGTCGCCGCCGAGCCCGTCGTCGTGGGCGACCAGTCGGCCGGCGCGTCGGTCACCGACCTCACCCATGTAGCGCTGCCCCGGTATCACCGCGTCGACGTCCGGTTCGGAGCTGTCGAACGCGGGGTCCGGTTCTTCGGCCGCGATCCGGTGCGCGAGGCTATCGCCGTAGCGCACCTCGTCGCCGGTCGTCCCCGTCGCGTTCATCGCCAGCGGTCGCTCGGGCGGTGAATAGCCCTCGTCGAGCATGTCGGCGACACCGCGGTCGTCGAGCGTGTCCGCGGGTTGAAGCTGGTTGTCCTCGTCGACGCTGTACTCACCGCCGTACCCGTCGTCGCGTGCGTCGTCGATGTTCATGTGTCCAACGATGCCCCCACGACCGGCCTCCTGCATACGGATCGGTACCGAATAGCCAGGGATACGCCCCACGATCCCTGGGTACACGTCAGGATTGAGACGCAACCCACCACGGGAGGAAGCATGATCCTTCGCCGAATCGCCCGCCCGATGCTCGCATCGATCTTCATCGCCGGGGGTGTCGACGCTCTGCGTAGTCCGTCCGGGAAGGCAGATGCGGCACAGCCCGGCCTCGAACAGACCTTGGCGATGCTGCCGAACTCGGTCACCGAGCGCATCCCGGACAATCCGGAAGTGCTCGTGCGGATCAACGGTGCCGTGCAGGTCGGGGCCGGTGTGCTGCTCGCCGTCGGCAAGGCGCCCCGGGTCGCGTCGCTGGTTCTGGCCGGCACGCTGGTACCCACCACGGTGGCGGGACACGACTTCTGGAACGTCGACGATCCCCAGAAGCGGGCGATGCAACGCACGCAGTTCATCAAGAACGTCAGCCTGCTCGGTGGCCTGCTCATCGCCGCCGCCGACACCGAGGGCAAGCCGTCGCTGGGGTGGCGGGGTCGACGAGCGGCCCGGCACGCGCAGGAGAAGGTCGTCGCGGTGTTGCCGAGCCACAACGCCGACAACAAGGACGCGCTCGGGGACGGTTTGCACGCGGTCGGCGAACGTGTCCGTGCGCTGACGGGCGATGCCGCCGAACTCGCGGAATCCGCTCGCGGCCAGGGAAGTCATCTTCTCGAAGTCGCGAAGGACCGCGCCCCGGTCATCGCGGAATCCGCGCGGGAACGCGGTTCCGGTCTCGCCGAGGTCGCCCGGGAACGCGGTGCGGAACTGCTCGAGGTCGCCCGCGAGCGCGGACCCGAACTCGCAGAGGTCGCCCGGGAACGCGGTGCCGAACTCGCCGAACTCGCCCGCGAACGCAGCGCCGAGTTGGCCGAACTCGCCCGCGAGCGCGGGCCCGAACTCGCCGACACGGCGCGCGGCCGCGGCCTCCGGTGGTGGGAGACGGCGCGCGAACACGGAACCGAATGGGCGCACATCGCCGAGGAGCAGGCGCTCCTCAGGGCCCGGGAAGCCCGTGCGCTGGCCGAAGAGGCGCGCGAACGACGGCGCCACCTGGCCGGCTGATCCCGGCTGATTCTGCGCAGCGCCGCGGACGGCACTAGACTTCTCGGGCAATTCTGTCGACGCCCGCACGACGCGCCGACACATCACGACCCGAGGAGATCCTTTGCCGTCCGACGGCCTGTCGCACCCTGATCACGAGCGTGAGCAGGCATACCTGTCGATGCTGTACGGGCATCTCGATTCGTTGCGGGAATACGCACAGACCCGGCTCGGTCGGGTGCTGCTCGAGACCGGCGGCACGCCGCAGGCGCGCAGCGAGCGCGAGTCGTTCACGCAGATGTACACCGAGGACCTCGCCAAGTACGACGCCGCCGAGCACGGGTTGTGCTTCGGCCGCATCGACGTGCGCAACGGCATCGACGGGTCCCATCCGGGTGAGGTCGACGGGGGCAATTCCGACGGGCTCGACGACACCGAGGTCCGGTACATCGGCCGTCTCGGAATCCTCGACGAGGCCAACGACTTCGAGCCGCTGCTGCTGGACTGGCGGGCACCGTTGGCGCGGCCGTTCTATCTCGCGACCCCGGCGGCACCGGAAGGTGTGATCCGCCGCCGTCACATCCGCAGCCGCGGGCGCACCGTGACGGCGCTGAACGACGAGTACCTCGATCTCGAGGTCGCGCAAGCGCACGGTACGACCACTCCGGCGGGCGGGGTCGCGGGCGAATCGGCGCTGCTCGCGGCGCTGAACGCGGCCCGTACCGGTCAGATGCACGACATCGTCGCCACGATCCAGTCCGAGCAGGACGCCATCATCCGGTCCGAGCACAAGAGCGTCCTCGTCGTACAGGGCGGTCCCGGGACCGGCAAGACCGCGGTCGCCCTGCACCGTGCGGCGTACCTGCTGTACACGTACCGTAAGCAGCTCGCGAAGGCGGGCGTGCTCATCATCGGCCCGAACTCGACGTTCCTCGACTACATCGGCCAGGTGCTGCCGTCGCTCGGCGAAACGGGCGTGCTGCTGTCCACGATCGGCGACCTGTATCCGGGTGTGCGTGCCGAGCTCGAGGACGACCTGGCCACCGGGGAGATCAAGGGTTCGCTCGACATGGTCGACGTGCTCAAGAAGGCGGTGCGGGACCGCCAGGAGGTGCCGGCGAAACCGGTGCCGCTGATGTTCGACTCGTACCGCATCACGCTGGACCGCAAGACCGTCACCCGCGCGCGGGGCCGGGCCCGGTCGTCGCGGCGACCGCACAACCTCGCCCGTCCGATCTTCGTCTCGGCGGTGATCGAGGCGCTCGCCGACCAGCTCGCGGAGCTGATCGGCACGAATCTCGTCGACGGCGGGAATCTGCTCAGCCGCGACGACATCGCCGACATCCGGTCGGAGATGCGCGCCGATCCGGACATCCTCGCGGCGATCGACGCGCTGTGGCCGCAGCTCACCCCGCAGCAGGTCCTCACGGATCTGCTCGCGTCCCGGGAGCGGCTCGCGTCGGCGGCGCCGGCGTTGACCGAGCAACAGATCGAGCTGCTGCACCGGCCGCGGTCGGGCGGCCGGTTCAGTGCCGCCGACGCGCCGCTGCTCGACGAACTGGCCGAGTTGCTCGGGGTCGACGATGCCGCGGACCGGGAACGGGCCGCGCGGCGGTGGCGGCGGCAGATCGCCGACGCCCAGGGCGCGCTGGACATTCTCACCGGATCGGCACCGCAGGATCTCGAGGACGAGCTCGATCCCGAGCTGCTGATGGCCTACGACCTGATCGACGCCACCCAGCTCGCCGAGCGGCAGGATCTGCGCCGGCACGAGACCACCGCCGAGCGCGCCGCCGGGGACCGCACCTGGACCTACGGTCACGTGATCGTCGACGAGGCCCAGGAACTGTCGGCGATGGCGTGGCGAATGTTGATGCGGCGCATCCCGAATCGGTGGATGACCGTGGTCGGCGATACCGCGCAGACCGGTGATCCGGCGGGCAGTTCGTCGTGGCAGCGGATCCTCGAACCGTATGTGGCGAATCGGTGGCGGAAGGCGGAGCTGACCGTCAACTACCGGACCCCGGCGGAGATCATGCAGGTCGCGCACTCGGTTCTCGCTGCGATCGACCCCGAGCAGGTGCCCCCGCGGTCGGTGCGCGAGTCGGGTTTCGCGCCGTGGGTCCGGCACGTCGACGCCGAGGATCTTGCGGAGGCGGTGCAGCAGACGCTCGCCGCGCAGGACGGCCCGGGTCTGACCGCGGTGATCGTGCCGCATCGGCTGGCGACCGAGTGGGCGCATCTCGAGGGTCCGTCGGTGCGGGTGGCGACGGTCCGGGACGTCAAGGGCCTCGAGTTCGACGAGGTGCTGCTCGTCGAACCCGGCGACATCCTCGACGAGTCGCCGCGCGGACTCAACGACCTCTACGTCGCGCTGACCCGTGCGACGCAGCGATTGGGCGTGCTGCACACGTCGGCGCTGCCGGAGGTGCTGGACGGAATGCACGAGCCTGCCGAATGCTGATCGCCGCGCGCCGCGCGCAGGATCCGCTGCCGAGGTTTCGAGATCATTTCGCGACCCCGGCACGGTAGGTTGCGAGCGGACCGGCGGGGGATGCGTTAGGAGGCGCGGTGGTTGGCAACGCGAGGTGGTACGGGCCGCGACGCGGCGCGTCCCGCCGTGCCCGGGTGCTGCTGATCGCCCCGATGCTGCTGGTGGCCGCCGCTTCCGCGAGTGCGGTGGCGTGTTCGTCGGCGACCGCGTCGGACAGCGCCGCGGAATCGTCGGTACCGGTTGCCGCCTCGTCGTCCGTGTCGGTCACGACCGCCCCGCCGGTGCTCGACGAACGGGGTGAGCGCCTGAAGGAGGCGCTGGACGAGGCTGGTCTGGCATCCGGGCTCACGGACGGGACGGTGCTGGCGATCGCGCGGGGGTTGTGCGATCAGGTGGCGGCGGGTGTCCCCGAGGAGCAGATCCTCGACACCGTCCGGCCGATCGCGACGTATGCGGCTTCGGTCTCCGGAACGGCGTTGTCGGGTGACGACGCGGCACGACGGTTCGTGGAGACCACGGTGGGTAGCTACTGCTGACCACCCGCACGCGTGCCACCGCCCGCCCCGGACGATCCGGAGCGGGCGGGAGCGCAGGTCAGCGGACGGTGTGGACGATCAGGACGTCGGAAGTCGACTTGCGGGCGACATCCGAGGGAACGGAGCCGAGGAGACGGCCGGTGATGGTGTTCAGGCCGCGGTTGCCGATGACGATCAGGTCGGCTTCGAGTTCCTCGACGAGGGCGAGCAGCGACTCGACGGGCGCTCCGACGACGGCGCGTTCGACGACGTTCTTGGCGCCGGCGACGATGGCCTTCTCGCGTGCGGTGCGCAGGATCTCGTTGCTCGGCGCGGATCCGGTGACCTGGTACGCGTCGGCGCCGAGCACGTCGGCGGCGTGGGCGGTGTCCTTGGGATCGGCCGGGTAGTAGGCGCACGCGATGACGAGGCGGGCTTCGGAGTCCCCGGCGAGAGCGGCTGCCTTCTCCACGGCCCGGTACGACGACTCGGATCCGTCGGTTCCGACGACAATGGTCCGGTAGGCGCTCATTCAATCCTCCATCGATACGGGTAATCGGTTCCGGTCGAGGTGATCTTGATGCGAGTCCCCCGACTGCGTCGACAGTAACCGGCCGACCGGTACGGATGGTGTGTTTGGGGCAGATGCCACACCTGCCGCGGTCTCCGCCGGGAACCACTCACAGCGGTTGATGTTACCGTGCGTCACCGTAACGTGGACCGAACAGCGTGGCGGGGAAGAGCCCCGAGTCGGTGATCGTGTCGCGCCACGGCAGCGCCAGGTCGAGGAGCCGCTCGACATCCGATTCGCCGAGCGCCGCCCACGGTGCCGCCGCGAGGTCGTCGGTCAGGTCTTCGACGAGCTCGCGGACCTCGAAGCCGTCCCCGGTCAGCTCACCGCGCCGGTCGAGCAGTCCCCGCTCGCGCAGTTCGGATACGGCACCCGCCCATTCGTCCTCGGTCCAGCCGCGCCGGCGGCGCGCGAACTCCTCGCTGAACCCGATCCCGCTGGCGGTGTGGGTGATCAGCGCCTCGAGTCCGTTCAGCCCCGCGGTCTGCAGGGCCGCCACGTGGCCGTCGCCGCGGTACTCGCGCAGCAGGGTGAGGGCGTGCCACAGCACCAGATGCGGAGCGTCGGGCCACGGCAGGTCCGCGTGCGCGGCGTACAGCGGCCGCCCGTCCGGTCCCGGGATCGCCCGGGCCGCGGTTGCGGCGAGTTCCGCGGCCTCCGCCATCTCCGGCGAGGCGATCGTGTCGGCGCCGAGCAGCCGGCGCAGCGCGGCATCGACACCCGCGACCCGGGCGGCCACGATGTCCTGCGGGGCGGCGTCCTGCCAGGCCGCCGGGATCACGGACGCCACCAGCCGGGGACTGAAGTTGTAGAAGACGGCGGTGACGACCCCGGCGCCGACCGCGCCGAGCGCCGCGGACCGGGACGCGAAGTAGCGGACGCGTCCGGACGCGAGTCCGACCGCGCCGAGCGCCTCGTCGACCTCGGGTGCGAAGTAGACGAACGAGTGCAGCAGTTCGAGGGAGCGGGCGGCGCGGCCGGCGGCGTGGGAATCCATGAGCGGTAACGCTACTGGAGCCCGGCCGCGTCCATCCCGCGCAGTTCCTTCTTCAGATCCGCGATCTCGTCGCGCAGCCGGGCGGCGAGTTCGAACTGCAGGTCGCGGGCGGCCTGCATCATCTGGTCGGTGAGCTGCTGCACCAGGTCCGCGAGTTCGGCGCGCGGCATGGCCTTCACGTTCTCGCCCTCGTACACGCCGGAGCTGACCGCGCGGCCGGCCTCGCCCTGGGCGCGCCGGCCTCGGGAGGCGTTGCGGCCCGATCCCGCGACCTCGACGGAGTCGTCGGCCTCCTCGTACACCTGGTCGAGGATGTCGGCGATCTTCTTGCGCAGCGGCTGCGGATCGATGCCGTGTTCGGTGTTGTAGGCGATCTGCTTCTCGCGGCGCCGTTCGGTCTCCTCGATGGCCCGCGCCATCGAGTCGGTGACCTTGTCGGCATACATGTGGACCTCGCCGGAGACGTTGCGGGCGGCGCGGCCGATCGTCTGGATGAGGCTGGTGGTGCTGCGCAGGAAGCCTTCCTTGTCGGCGTCGAGGATCGCCACCAGCGACACCTCGGGCAGGTCGAGACCCTCGCGCAGCAGGTTGATGCCGATGAGGACGTCGTATTCGCCGAGGCGTAGCTGGCGGAGCAGTTCGACGCGGCGCAGTGTGTCGATGTCCGAGTGCAGGTATCGGACCCGGATGCCGAGCTCGAGCAGGTAGTCGGTGAGGTCCTCGGCCATCTTCTTCGTCAGGGTGGTGACGAGGACGCGTTCGTCGCGGTCGGCGCGTTCCCGGATCTCGTGGACCAGGTCGTCGATCTGCCCCTTGGTCGGTTTGACGACCACCTTCGGATCGACCAGGCCCGTGGGCCGGATGACCTGCTCGACGAACTCGCCGCCGGCCTGCCCCAGCTCGTAGGGTCCCGGGGTCGCGGACAGATAGACGGTCTGGCCGACGCGCTGGGTGAACTCTTCCCAGGTCAGGGGCCGGTTGTCGACGGCGGACGGCAACCGGAACCCGAATTCGACGAGGTTGCGTTTGCGCGACATGTCGCCCTCGTACATCGCACCGATCTGCGGCACGGTGACGTGCGATTCGTCGATGACGAGCAGGAAGTCCTCGGGGAAGTAGTCGAGGAGGGTCGCGGGCGCGGAGCCGGCGGCGCGGCCGTCGATGTGCCGCGAGTAGTTCTCGATGCCCGAGCAGAAGCCGACCTGCCGGATCATCTCGATGTCGTACTGGGTGCGCATCCGCAGCCGCTGCGCCTCGAGCAGTTTGCCGCGGTTCTCGAGATCGGCGAGGCGCTCCTCGAGTTCGGTTTCGATGTCGCGCACCGCGCGTTCCATCCGTTCGGGACCGGCCACGTAGTGGGTGGCCGGGAAGATCCGCAGGGAGTCGACCTTGCGGATGACATCCCCGGTGAGCGGATGCAGGTAGTAGAGGGCGTCGATCTCGTCGCCGAAGAACTCGATGCGCACGGCGAGTTCCTCGTAGGCGGGGATGATGTCGACGGTGTCGCCCTTGACGCGGAACGAGCCGCGGGTGAAGGCGAGGTCGTTGCGGTCGTACTGCACGTCGACGAGCAGCCGCAGCAGCGCGTCGCGCGGCACCTCGACGCCGACCTCGAGCTGGATCGAGCGGTCCAGATAGGACTGCGGGGTACCGAGACCGTAGATGCAGGACACCGACGCGACCACCACGACGTCCCGGCGGGACAGCAGCGCCGAGGTCGCGGAGTGCCGCAGCCGTTCGACATCGTCGTTGATCGACGAGTCCTTCTCGATGTAGGTGTCGGTCTGCGCGATGTACGCCTCGGGCTGGTAGTAGTCGTAGTACGACACGAAGTACTCGACGGCGTTGTGCGGCAACATTTCCCGCAGTTCGTTGGCGAGCTGCGCGGCGAGGGTCTTGTTCGGGGCCATCACCAGGGTGGGCCGCTGGACCCGTTCGATCAGCCACGCGGTGGTCGCCGATTTGCCGGTGCCGGTGGCGCCGAGCAGGACCACGTCCCTCTCCCCCGCCTCGAGGCGCCGCTCGAGTTCGTCGATGGCGGCCGGCTGGTCGCCTGCGGGCTGGTGGTCGCTGACCACCTCGAATCGGGCCGCGGTCCGTTCGATCTCGCCGACGGGCCGGAACTCGGAGTGCGCGACGACCGGATGCTCACTTGCGAACGCCATGCAGACCAGGGTAGGCGGTGCCACCGACAGCGGCGGGTTTCGATGCCCGGACATCCGAAGTTCGGGCGGTAGCGTTCTCCCCATGTCCGCCGCGAAGCTGCACCACGTGAAGACCGAGACGTTCGATGTCGACGCCCGCACCAACACCGACCCGAAGGGTTTCGTGCGTCCGGTCGACGAGTACCGGGTCGAACCGTGGGGCCTGTACATGGCGCGGCCGGCGGATCATCCGGAGTTCGGCTATCTCGAATCGTGGCTGCTGCCCGAGCCGGGGCTGCGCGTGTCGATCTTCCACTTCCGTCCCGGGTTCGAACGCGACCAGGACCGGTACATCGACGTGGGCAATTTCTGGGCCGAGGGATCGGTGTGGCATTCCCGCGACCACTATCTGGACCTGGTGGTGCGGACGGGCCGGGGCACCACCGTCGAGGACGTCGACGAGTTGTTCGCCGGGGTCGCGGCGGGCCTGCTCGAGCCGGAGGACGCCGAACGCGCCGTGCACATCGCGCTCGCCGCGGTGGACGGCATCGCCGCGCACGGCTACGACCTCGATGCCTGGCTGGCCTCGCGCGGGATGCCGCTCACCTGGCGGTGAGTCCGCCGGCCCGCCCCGGGTGCTACGCGGTCCAGCCGGTGGCCTCGGCCCACTCCCACGCCCGGTGGTAGGCGCGGTCGAACCAGGGCGCCTTCGCCTCGTCGTACGCAGCTTCCGCCGCGACCGGATCGGACTGCCCGGCAGCGGCCCGTGCGGCGGCATGCTTGACGTCCGCGTACTCGGCGGCGACCTCCGGGTCGGCGCGCAGCCAGTCCCGCAGCAGCAGCGCGAACTGCTGGCCGGGCCACCCGTCGACCCGCACGTGGACGTGCACGGGCCGGCCGGGGTCGGCACCGCCGTGCAGGCGCATCGTCCACACCGCGGGATCGGTCTCCCCACCGGCACCGTAGGCCGGCTTCGGGTCTTCCTCTTCGACCTGGGCGATGCGCGGGAACCCGGCCGCGGCGAGCGGTTCGGCCAAGCGGTCCGCGGCGGCGAGGTCGGGCACGGTGATCTGCAGGTCGAGGACGTCGACCGCGTCCAGGCCGGGGACCGCGGTCGAGCCGATGTGGTCGATGCGCACGGCGGTACCCGAGGCGACGACGGCCAGGCGCGCGATCAGGCGCTGGGCCTGCTGCGGCCAGTCCTCGCGGGCCGCGGTCAGGTCCGGGCCGACCCGCACCGGGGTGCGGGTGCGCAGATTCCGCTCGAACGGGACCAGCCGTTCGGTCCACAGCGACCGGACGGCCTTGATCAGCGTCGCCGGGTCGCCGTTGTTGTCGAGCCACACGTCCGCGACGGCACGGCGCTCGTCGTCACTGGCCTGCGCCGCGATGCGGGCCCGGGCGTCCGCCTCCGGCATGCCGCGCAGTTCGACGAGCCGGCGGATCCGCTCGTCCTCGTCGGTGTGCACGATGACGACGAGGTTGAACATCGCCGCCATGTCGCCCTCGACCAGCAGCGGAATATCTTGCACCACAATCCCGTCCGCGGGAGCCGCGGCGACGAGTTCGGCAGTGCGCTGCCCCACCCGCGGGTGGGTGATGGCGTTGAGGACCGCGCGCGCCTCGTCGCTGGCGAAGGCCTTGGCCGCCAGGGCCGGACGGTCGAGCGATCCGTCGGGCAGGAGGATGTCCTCACCGAAGGCGTCGACGAGTTCGGCGAGCCCGTCGGTACCGGGTGCGACGATCTCCCGGGCGATGGCGTCGGCGTCGACGAGCACCGCCCCCAGCGCGACGAGTTCCTTCGACACGGTCGATTTGCCGGCACCGATTCCACCGGTCAAGCCCAATCTCAGCACGCCGACAGTCTTGCATCATCGTGGTGGTCCCGGAAATTCGACCGGCCGAACGGGACGGCATCACCGCCGAAATGCGATCACCGCCGACGTGCTCGGCCCCGGCTCATCGGCCCCCCGCCTCGACGGAGACCGTCGGGTCGAGCCGGGCCGGGACCACGCGGCGATGCGGCGAGTCCGGGCCCTGCGCCACCAGCGAGCGGTGCGTGGGCGGATCGGTGGGCACGTGCGCGGGGCGTCGGCGCTCGAATTCGGTGCGCAGCACCGGCACCACCTCCCGGCCGAGGATCTCGATCTGTTCGAGGACGACGTCGAGCGGCAGGCCCGCGTGATCCATCAGGAAGAGTTGGCGCTGGTAGTCGCCCGCGTAGTCGGCGAAACCGAGGGTGCGTTCGATGACCTGTTCCGGGGTGCCGACGGTCAGCGGGGTCGTCGCGGAGAAGTCCTCGAGCGACGGTCCGTGCCCGTAGACGGGCGCGTTGTCGAAGTACGGCCGGAAGCGGCGGACGGCCTCCTTCTCGGTGGTGTCCATGAACACCTGGCCGCCGAGGCCGACGATGGCCTGATCGGCCGCCCCGTGGCCGTACTGCTCGAACCGGGTGCGGTACAGGGTGATCATCTGCTGGATGTGTTCCCGGTTCCAGAAGATGTTGTTGTGGAAGAAGCCGTCGCCGTAGAACGCGGCCTGTTCGGCGATTTCCGGGGAGCGGATCGAGCCGTGCCACACGAACGGCGGGGTGTCGTCGAGCGGGGCCGGGGTGGAGGTGTACCCGCGCAGCGGGGTGCGGAACTGTCCTTCCCAGTCGACAACAGGTTCGCGCCAGAGCCGGCGCAGCAGATGGTAGTTCTCGATCGCGAGCGGAATGCCCTGCCGGATGTCCTGGCCGAACCAGGGATAGACCGGGCCGGTGTTGCCGCGACCGAGCATCAGGTCGACGCGGCCGTCGGCCAGGTGCTGCAGCATCGCGAAGTCCTCGGCGATCTTGACCGGGTCGTTCGTGGTGATGAGGGTGGTCGCGGTGGACAGCTGCAGCCTCGTGGTCTTCGCGGCGATCCAGCCGAGCATCGTGGTCGGCGAGGACGGCACGAACGGCGGGTTGTGGTGCTCGCCGGTCGCGAAGACGTCGAGTCCGACCTCCTCGGCAGCGAGGGCGATCCTCGTCATCGCGGTGATGCGTTCGTGTTCGGTCGGGGTGCGGCCCGTGGTGGGATCGCGGGTCACGTCGCCGATGGTGAAGATGCCGAACTGCACTGCCGTACCTCCGTCATGTATTTGAACAGTCAACTACTTGAACGGGGTGGCGCCTCCCGGCTATTCCCGGCGCGGCCGAGCGTGCCGTCCCCGGGCCACCCCACCGGGCGAGTCACACTGCGATCACAACGCGATCACAGGGAGGTCGCAACTCGATGCCTGAGCGAAACACACCCTCCGACCTGCGGCGGAATGCCGGGCTCCGGTCGACGTGTCGGTTATCGTCGTTGCGAACCGTCCGACCACGGATCCCCGACCCCGAGAAGGCAGGCTATGCAATCGTCTCAACCGCTGCCCGGTCGGCATCGCCTCGGCATGGAGAACGGCGTGCACTGCATCCTCATCCCCGAGGTGGCCGCTGCTCTCGCCGCGCACCGTCGCAACTGGTTCACCATGCTGCTGACGAACGCCCGGCACAGTCAGGCCGCGATGCGCAAACGCGCCGCGGCGCTGCCCACCCAGTGGGCCACCCCCGCCGTCAACTGAAGTCGGCCCCCGCACACACGACGCCGCGGCCCGCAGCTCTCGTACGAAGAGCTGTGGGCCGCGGCGTTTTCCGGCTGCGCCGGGGCTTCCCGGAACACGCACCCCGGGAACGCGGACGGCCCCGCACCGAAAATCGGTGCGGGGCCGTTCGACGAACCGGATGTCAGGCGTTGCCCGACAGCTTCTCGCGAAGCGCGGCGAGCTGCGCGTCGCTCGCCAGCGAACCACCGGCCGGCTCCGACGCGCTCTCGGCGCCGGACTCGGACGAGTAGTTGGTGGCGGAGACGCCGGCCTCGGCCTCGGCGGCCTCGTCGGCAGCCATCTTCTCGATCTGCGCAGTGTGCATCTTGTGACGACGCTCGGCCTCCGCGTAGCGGGACTCCCACTCCTCACGCTGCTTCTCGAAGCCCTCGAGCCATTCGTTGGTCTCGGGATCGAAGCCCTCGGGGAAGATGTAGTTGCCCTGTTCGTCGTAGCTGTCGGCCATGCCGTACTTCGACGGATCGAACTCGGCGGTGTAGTCCTCGTTGGCCTGCTTCAGCGACAGCGAGATGCGGCGACGCTCCAGGTCGATGTCGATGACCTTGACCATCGCGTCGTCGCCGACGGACACGACCTGGTCCGGGACCTCCACGTGGCGCTCGGCCAGCTCGGAGATGTGGACCAGACCCTCGATGCCCTCCTCGACGCGGACGAACGCGCCGAACGGAACGAGCTTGGTGACCTTGCCCGGCACGATCTGGCCGATCGCGTGGGTGCGGGCGAACTGACGCCACGGGTCTTCCTGGGTGGCCTTGAGCGACAGGGAGACGCGCTCGCGGTCCAGGTCGACGTCGAGAACCTCGACGGTGACCTCGTTGCCGACCTCGACGACCTCGGACGGGTGGTCGATGTGCTTCCAGGACAGCTCGGAGACGTGCACGAGGCCGTCGACACCGCCGAGATCGACGAACGCGCCGAAGTTGACGATGGAGGACACGAAGCCCTTGCGGACCTGGCCCTTCTGGAGCTGGTGCAGGAACTCGCTGCGGACCTCGGACTGGGTCTGCTCGAGCCACGCGCGGCGCGACAGAACGACGTTGTTGCGGTTCTTGTCGAGCTCGATGATCTTGGCCTCGATCTCCTTGCCGACGTACGGCTGGAGGTCGCGGACGCGGCGCATCTCGACGAGCGAGGCGGGCAGGAAGCCGCGCAGGCCGATGTCGAGGATCAGGCCGCCCTTGACGACCTCGATGACGGTGCCCTTGACGGCCTCGTCCTTCTCCTTGAGCTCCTCGATCGTGCCCCAGGCGCGCTCGTACTGCGCACGCTTCTTGGACAGGATCAGGCGGCCTTCCTTGTCCTCCTTGGTGAGGACCAGGGCCTCGACCTCATCGCCCACCGAAACGACCTCGTTGGGGTCGACATCGTGCTTGATGGAGAGCTCGCGGGACGGGATAACGCCTTCGGTCTTGTAGCCGATGTCGAGCAGCACCTCGTCGCGGTCGACCTTGACGATGGTGCCTTCGACGATGTCGCCATCGTTGAAGTACTTGATCGTGGCGTCGATGGCGGCGAGGAAATCCTCGGCAGAGCCGATGTCGTTGACGGCTACCTGCGGCGAGGTGACGGTGGTGGAGGCCATGTGTTGAGTTGCTCCGGACGGGTTGATAGTCGGTTGGTCAATGTTCGGTCGGACAGACGGATCGCACACCGTGGTGAACGACACGAGATTCCGCCACGAATACCCGCCTATCGAGCCGTGAAGATCGAACAGCGGACACTCGCGTGGTCAAGGCTACGCGCACGGGCGCTACCCCGGCAAACCCGGCCGTCGGTAACGTGGTCAGGATCGGGCCGCGGCACCGCGTGCCGCCGCGCCGCGGGAGTCGCTTTCCCTCTGCGGTCAGCCGAGTGGGGCGGCCGCCCGCCGCTCGAGCATGAGCGTCATCAGCCCCGCCTCCTTGCTCTGTTCCTGCATCGCGCCGCGCGCGAACTGCGCGACGGCACCACCGGTGAGCCGGTCGTCGGCGGCCCGGGCCATGGCCACTGCCCCGGCGTGGTGACGCTGCATCAACTGCAGGAACAGCACCTCGGCGTCCCGGCCGCGCGCTGCGGACAGGGCGTCGAGTTCGTCGAGGGTCGCCATCCCCGGCATCGGCTTCCCGGCCCGCCCGGCCGCGGTTCCGTGCATGTGGCCGCCGTCGTGCCACTGCATCGGATGCGGGTTGGTGGGCGGGGCCTGGGCGAGTTCCAGCCAGCCGAGCAGCATGCCGAGCTCGTATCGCTGGGTCAGCTCGATCCTGCGTGCCAGTGTTGCCACCGCCGGGTCGACATCCGGGGACAGTCGCGCGGTCATCTGCAGGGCCTGCTGGTGATGGACGGCCATGTCCTGGACGAAGCCGATCTCGACGACGCCGAGCACCGGGGCCGCGGGCGCGGGTGCTTCGGGGATCACCAGCGGCCGCAGCGCCGCCCCGACCACCAGCAGGAACGCCGCCGTCGACACCGCCGCGAGCCCGCGCAGCGCGGTTCCTGCGTTCACGAGCCGATCGTGGACTGCTGGTTCGCGGGCGGGGTGTAGACGTTCTCGCTCAGGCGCAACGTCATGAAGCCGTTGTCCGAGCAGCCGACCCACAGGTCGTTGCCGCGCCACTCCGGTGGCGACAGGCACCAGTCGGTGGACAGGTCACCGCCGACGACCATGCCGCTGCGGCTCGACTGCGCCTGGGAAAGGTCGAACTGCCCGCCGATCGCGGCCTGCAGCACCGCGGGGGTGCTGAGCACCGGGACTCCGATGAGCGACGCCCACGCGTGCGACGAGTTGGGGCGGTCGAGGTTGCGGCCGGTCATCGCCGGCGGGTTGTAGTACGCGATCTCGTGCACGTCGAACGGGTCGCGGACGTCGAACACGCGGATGCCCGACGAGATCCAGCCGCACGCCAGCGCGGTCGGGTTCGCGGGACGGTCGGCCGCGCAGTAGTGCGATTCGTACGCGAACGCCGAGCCACCCATCCCGGAGGCGACCTGACTGTCGATGTGCTCCGGCAGATTGATCTCGAGCTTGATCGAGTGCACGATCCGCGGGTTCGCGTCGTCGGCGACGTCGATGAGCTTGACCCCGCCGGATCCGGCCTCGTCGACGGTGAACAGGTAGGGGTGGCCGTCGTAGGTGACCGGGATGCTGTGCTGGGTGGCCCAGCCGTCCGTCCATGCCATCTTGGCCAGCTGCACCACCTGCGGATTCGGGTCCCGGCGCTGCACGGCGGCGGTGTCGAGGACGGTGAGGCCCCCGAAGTTGTTCGAGAGGTACAGGCGGTTGCCGTCGGAGCTGATGCCGAATCCGTGGCCGGACAGCCCGATCCAGCCCTGCCAGATCACCCTCGGGGTCGTCGGGTCGGTCAGATCCACGGCGCTGAGGACCCCCTCGGTGCCGGAGGACCAGTAGGTCCGTCCGTCCGGTGAGAAACCGCCCTCGTGTGCGGTGATCGGCAGCGGTATCTGCAGGTCGGTGCCCGGTCCCGGATTGAGCAGGCGCGGATGCGCGCAGTCGGAGATGTCGTACACCGACATCAGTCCGCCGCCGAAGTTCAGCGGAACACCGGTGCCCACCAGCAGCTTCCGGCCGGGGTGGACCTTGAGGCTCTCCCAGGTGCCGGCGAGCATCGCCGGTTCGGTGAGGGTGGTGGTGGGCACCGGGTTCGCCGGGTCCGACACGTCGAGGACCTGCACGCCGGTCGCCGGGCCGGCGAGGCTGGTGGGAAAGATGCTTCCCAGGTAGGCGCAGTGGTCGTAGCTCGCGGACACGATCCCGGCGCCCGCGCCCGGGAAGCCGCCGATCCGGGTGATGTTGCAGGCATAGCCCTGGGTGCTGCGTCCGTTGTCGCGGTCGGCGGCGGGCACGTCGCCCTGAAGTCCGGTTTCCGGCCGGGAGTCCGGACCGCAGTCGGCGCGCGTGGCCGCGGTCGCTCCCATCGCACCGGCCTCCTGGACGATCCCGGACGTGTCCGGCGCGGGCGGGCCGGCGGCGGCGACTCCGGTCGGCAGTGCGAGTGCCAGCGCGAGCACGCAGGACAGACGGCGGCGGACGGTACTTCCTCGAGCCACGATCGAATCCCCCCGTCCGGGATCGGGTACCGGATGAGACACGAGTGTGCTCTTTGTCACATTGGGATGTCAATCGTCTCTCCTGTCACACCGGTACCGCGGCGGGGTCGGCGCTGGAGTCGGGCGCGCATCCCCACACCCCTACCCTTGTGGTCATGCCCGACGCCGTTTCCTCGTCCGACGACCGCCACGCGACCGCGAACGCCCTCCTCGGCACATCGAAGGCGGGCCGCGCGCGGGTGGGGTCGCGCGAGAGCGAACGCGCGAGCCGGATGTGGTGGGATGCCGACGCCGAGGACTATCACCGCACCCACGGCGAGTTCCTCGGCGTGGACTCCAGCGAGGGCGAGTTCGTGTGGTGCCCGGAGGGGTTGCACGAGGGTGATGTGCATCTGCTCGGGGAGGTCGCCGGCAAGGACGTCCTCGAGGTCGGATGCGGTTCGGCGCCGTGCGCGCGGTGGCTGGCCGGGCAGGGCGCCCGGGCGGTCGGCCTGGACATCTCGATCGGGATGCTGATGCGTGGCGTGGCGGCGATGGAACGCGGCGGGCCGCGGGTGCCGCTCGTGCAGGCCGGAGCCGAGGACCTGCCGTTCGCGGACGAGAGTTTCGACGTCGTGTGCTCGGCGTTCGGTGCGGTGCCGTTCGTGGCGGATTCGGCGCGGGTGATGCGTGAGGTCGCGCGGGTGCTGCGACCCGGTGGACGGTGGGTGTTCGCGGTGAATCATCCGATGCGGTGGATCTTCCCGGACGATCCGGGCGAGCGCGGACTGGTGGCGATGTTCCCGTACTTCGACCGCACGCCGTACGTGGAGGTCGACGACGAGGGGGTGCCGACGTACGTCGAACATCACCGGACCGTCGGGGACCGGCTCCGGGAACTCGTGGCGGCGGGTTTCGAGGTGTACGACATCGTCGAACCGGAGTGGCCCGAGCATCTGGATCGCGAGTGGGGCCAGTGGAGCCCGCTGCGTGGGGAGATCTTCCCGGGTACTGCGATCTTCTGCAGCCGTAAGCCCGTGTGAGCGAGGCGCCGCCGGCGCACCGTCGACGAGCGACGACCCCTTCCCATTCAATTAGTTGAGCGCTAAGATAAATCCGATCCCGTCTTCCGACCCTGGAGATTCCATGTCCCTCACCGCTGTCAGCGCCCAGCACCCCTACAGCCCCGCATACGTCGCCGGCGACCTCGTCTTCGTCTCGGGCGCTCTGTCCGTCGACCCGGAGGGCGCGGCCGTCGGAGGCCGCACCGAGGCGCTCGACGCCGCCATCGACCGGATGACCGACCGCCTCGCCGTCGTCGGCGGCACGCTCTCCGACGTCGTCAAGCTCACCTACTTCGTCACCGACCTGTCGCTGCGGGAGGAAGCGAACCGGCAGTTCGAGCGCCTGTTCCCCGAACCCCGGCCGGCACGCACCTTCGTCGAGGTCAGCGCACTCCCCTACGGCGCCACCGTCGAGATCGACGCGGTCGCCGCCCACCGCGCCTGATCCTGCATTCCCCGCGCCCCACGCAGGCCGTATCGTGATCATTGCCTTTGCGCTCAACAACCGGGCGTGACGACGGCGAACACGAGGAGGCCACGTGGGGCGCGACACCGTTCCGGAACACGATGCCGTCGACGACATCGTGAGTCAGTGGGCTCGCCAGTGGCCCGACCTCGACGTGACACCCCTCGAGGTGCTCGGGCGCCTGCACCGCACGTATCTGCGGTACCAGAGCGCGATCGGACGCGTCTTCGACGAGTACGGCATCAACATGGCCTCGTTCGACGTGCTCGCCGCCCTGCGCCGCGCGGGCGAACCGTACCGGATGACGTCGGGTCAGCTCGCCGAGAGTTCGCTGGTGACCACCGGTGGCATCACCCTCCGCATCGATCGCCTCGTCCAGGCCGGTCTCGTCCGGCGCGAGCGCGACGAGGAGGATCGCCGGATCGTGCACGCGCAGCTCACCGACGAGGGCAAGAAGCTGATCGACGAGATCGCCGTCGCCCACTTCGAGAACGAGGCGCGCATGCTCGCGGGCCTGTCCGCCGCCGACCAGGCCGCTCTCGCCGGACTCCTCCGCAAACTCGAGCACTCCATCATCCGGCACGACGGGGAATGACGACCGTCCCGCAGCCGGACGGAAAACACCTGGGACGCAACAGAGCGCGCCTGCACCGGGGACGGTGCAGGCGCGCTCATCGGTTTCTCATTCGGCCCGCGCCCGCGACTCGACGACCGGGTACTCGGGCCCGCCCGACATGGGCGGGCGCCCGAACGTCGCGCAGAGCGCGTCGACGGCGAATCCGATGACGTCGGCGAGCATCAGCAGGATTCGCGTCAGCAGCGTCGACAGCAGCATGGGAAGAATGGTGGGCAGGATGAGCGCCACGATCATCGTCGCCGTGAGATTCTCCCGCACGGCCTCGCGATATCTCTTCCCCGGTGTGCCGGGCGTGCCGGGCGGCGTCGCCTCTCGGCTGACGACGCCGGCGCCGATGAAAACCGCTGCGAGACAAGGCAGGAAAGCCGCCGCCGCGACACCGGCACCGGGGAGCGCAGGGACGGCGGCTGTCGCGACCCGCCCCCACAACACCAGCGCGAAGAGCAGGGCGATCAGCGCATACGGTGGGGACGCGAACACCCGCACGGTCGACCACATGATCCATTGCGTGACGACGCCCGCGTCCGACTCATGGTGGAGAGTGCGACGGAACCGCGCATCCGCTTGCCGCCTCAAGACCCGGGCGTACCTGGGGTCCGTCCTGCCCACTTCCCTTGCGGCAGCGCATTGGGTGTCGTGCAGCAGGGCCGGCATGGTGTGGCCGCCGTAGCTCGCGATGAGTCCCCACAGGCACGGCGGGATCGATGCCAGATCCGACGTCGACTGCGCGCGCACCTCGAGCTGTTCGCCGTTCTCGACGGCCGGGGCGTCCTGCCATTCGTCCTCGTCCCCGACCGGGGTGTAGCGAAACGTGTCCAGTACCTGGAACCTGGTCGTCGTCTTGAACTGCCGTATCAGCAGATTCGGCAACGAACCCGCACCTTCGGGTGCCAATTGCCGGAGGCCGACCTCCGTCTTGCGCACCCAGCGGCCGTCCTGCAACTCGATGAATGGCATTCGTTCGTGCTCCGGATCTCGAATCCCCTGGTGCCGCCACCGCAACGAGCGGCCCTGACACCACTCAGTGTCGGGTGTGATCGAGATGCCGGACAGCCACCCGGGGGTGAAGAATCCCCCACCCTCGGGCGTGCCGTCCTCCGGATCAGGGTTCGGCCGTGGCTGCGGCCAGCTCCTCCGCGCGCGCTCGGTACAGCCGGCGCAACCGCATGACACCGAGGTCGTGCTGGTAGAGGTTCTCGGCCGCGTCGGCGTCGGGAGCCATCCCCTCGAGCATGACCCGATCCTGCTCGAGCACCTCCCAGTGCCGTTCCTCGAGCACGGTGCGGTAGAGGAATCGCCACACGTCGCGTTCCCAGCCCTGGACCCGGCGGTACCGCCAGAAGAAGACCGCGGTGGTGTCGGCGTCGATCGGGGTGCCCATGCCGACGATGCCGAACGGTCCGCCCGGACCCGCGGTCGGCGGGTACGGGATCTCCAGGTCGACCCAGTCGGCGCCGGTGCGGCAGTACTCGACCCAGTCGAAGTTCACGCCACGCTGGTCGGTCTTCTCGAAGAAGAAGCCGCGGTCGGTCTCCCGGATTCGGAAGCGGGCCGAGGTTTCACCACCGAACATCGAGTGCGATTCGTGGTGCAGGAACGCGCCGTGCATGGGATCGAGCAGGTTCTCGAGCGCGAAGCGCCACGGCGCCTCCCACTCCGCGTAGCAGAGGAATGCCGAAACATCTTCGTCCACAAGCGGATCCGGAAGTTCGAGGGGCCCCGGTTCGGCGTCGGGATCGGTGCCGAACCAGGCCAGGATCGCCCCGCCGACCTCGCGGACAGGCAGCGACGAGACGAGCTTCTTGCCCTCGAGGTTGCAGCCGGGCATGCCGGGAACCTTCGCGACGGTGCCGGAGCCGTCGACCTCGACGCCGTGGTAGCGGCACGCGAGGCGATCGCCCAGGTGCACGCCCTGCGAGAGCGGGGCACCGCGGTGCGGGCAGCGGTCCTCGAGCATGCGCACGGCGCCGTCGGATCCGCGGTAGAGCACCCAGTCCTCGCCGAGTCGGCGCAGCTTGCGGATGCCGCCGCGTTCGACGAAGTCCGACGGGCACACCGCGTGCCACTGGTCGCGCATGCCGGTCGCGAAGATCTCGTCGGCGGTCTTCGGGGTGCGGCGCAGTCGATTCACCATGGTCAGGCTCCGATCCGGTGCATCTCGTCGGTGAACGACTCGGGGGTCCACTCGGCGCCGTCGGGTCCGTGGATGCCGGAGTCGTTGAGTCCCTTGACGAGTCCCTCGAGGTGGTGGACTCCCGATCCGAAGACCTCTTCGATCGCCTTGGCGAGCTTGACTTCGTAGGGGGTGGGGTCGGCCGTACGGGCCTGATGAATCTTCAGGTAGCGATCCATCGCGGATCCTTTCTACAGGTCCAGCACCAGCTCGTCGGAGCGGGCGCGGGAGACACACAACATGATGGTGGCGCCGGATTCCTGTTCGGCGGCGGTGAGCAGGGAATCGCGGTGATCGGGGGTGCCGCACAGCACCCGCGTCTCGCAGGATCCGCAGATGCCTTCACGGCACGAGTTGGGCACGTCGATCCCGGCGTCCTCGAGGGTTTCGAGGATCGACCGGTCCGGGGACACGGTCGCGGACACGCCGGAGCTCTCGCACACCACCCGGAAGGAGGCGTCCTCGCCGGCGGTGGCGACGCGTTCGGGGGCCTTGAATCGTTCGAGGCGGATCGCACCGTCCGGCCAAGCCGGTGCGTACGATTCGACGGCGGCGAGCAGCCCTTCCGGACCGCACGTGTACACGAGTGTGTCCGGTCGCGGATTCTCCAGCAGCGCAGCCAGATCCAGAATTCCGTCGCGGTCCTGCGCGACGACGTGCACGCAGTCTCCGTAGCCGGCGAGTTCGTCGAGGAACGCCATGGTGGAGCGGTCGCGGCCACCGTAGTGCAGTTCCCACTCGGCACCGGCGCGTTCCGCCTCGGTGATCATCGCCAGGATCGGCGTGATGCCGATCCCGCCGGCGACGAACAGGTAGCGCGGCGACGGCAGGAGCTCGAAGTTGTTGCGCGGCAGGCTCACCGCGACGGTGTCGCCGGGGCGCAGGGTCTCGTGGACGCGACGCGATCCCCCACGCCCGGCCTTCTCGAGCAGGACCGCCACGCGGTAGCCCGTCTTGTCGTCGGGATCGCCGCACAGCGAGTACTGGCGGACGTGGCCACCGCCGAGATGAAGGTCGAGGTGCGCTCCGGGTGTCCAGCGCTCGACCGCGGCGCCGTCGGGATGTTCCAGCCGCAGGGAGACGACGCCGGTGGACTCGATCCGCATCTGACGGACCATCAGGTCGACGGTGTCTGCAGTCATGTTTTCCTCCGGGGAGATCAGTTCAGCGCTTATTAGTTTAGCGCTAAGATGTTATCCGCGCCACAGTCGCCGGGAAGTTTTTCCGGGTGCTAGCTGACGGGTACGGTGACCGGCGGCGTGAACGGCGTCGGCATCGGCCCGTAGGCGGCGAGATCGACCTCCACGAGCACGGGCGCCTGCCGCGATACCGCGTCGGCGAGAACGGCGTGGGCCTCCCCCGCGGCGGCGATCCGCCGGTACTCGACCCCCACGGCTTGTGCCAGCAACGCGAAATCCGGGGTCGCCAGGTCGACCGCGTACGGTCGCTCACCGGCCCCGATCTGCATGTTGCGCAGCACCCCGTAGCCGCCGTCGTTGCACACGAGCAGCACCAGCCACGGCTTCTCCTGCGCCAGGGTGAGGATCTCCCCCAGGTGCACGGCCAGTCCCCCGTCGCCGACGAGCGCGAGCGTGGGACGGGTCTCGTCCGCCAGCGCGGCGCCGATCGCCATGCCGAGGCCCTGCCCGATGCCGCCGCCCCGCGGGAAGACGTTGGCGCGCGGGTCGTACATCGGCAGCAGGCGATTGCCCCACGAACTCGACGCGATCGTCACGTCGCGCGCCACGACGGCATCGCGCGGCAACGCCGCGCGCACGGCGTCGCACAACACCGCGTGATCACCCAGCCCGGCTCGCTGCGTTGCGCGCACCCGGTCGCGGGTCTCGCGGGCCCGAACCGTCCAGTGCTCCTCGACCGCATCGCCGAGACCGTCGATGCGCCCCGCGGCGGCGAGGAACGCGCCGATCTCTCCCACCACGGGCAGATCCGCCGGGAACACGCGGCCCGGCGCAGCCGGGTCGAGGTCCACCTGAATATGCTTCGTGGGCATGGGAATCGAATAGTCGCCGGTCTCGTTCGACCGGAAGTGCGTGCCCAGCGACAATACTAGGTCGGCGTCGGCGAGCAGCGCCCGCCCGAGCGGCGAGGTCGCGTAGTTGCCGATGCACAGCGGATGATCCTCGGGCACTGCGCCGCGGCCGGAGTTGCTGGTCAGCAGCGGAACACCCCACCGTTCGACGAGGGCGGTCAGCGCGTCCCCTGCCCGCGCCGCTCCGCCGCCCGCCCAGATCACCGGGCGCCGCGCCTGTCCCATCGCCCGCAGCGCCTCGTCGAGACCGGTCGGCGCGGCGGCCGCCGGCCCGGCCGGCGGCGCCTCCGCGGTCACGGGGCACTGCGCGTACTGCAGGTCGATGGGCCACTCCACGCTCGCCGGACCACCGGGGGTGGCGAGCGCATGGGCGACCGCCTCACGCAGTACCTTCGCGGCGCTGTCCGCGTCGCGGATGGTTTCCGCGTACGCCGAGACCGCGGTGAGCATCCCCAGCTGGTCCTTGGTCTCGTGGATGAATCCGCGGCCGGATCCGAGGTAGCGGGATTCGACCTGCCCGGTGATGTGCAGGACCGAGGTGCCGGAGGCGAGCGATTCGATCAGCGAGCCCGCCGCGTTGCCGGCCCCGGTGCCGGTGCTGGTCAGGGCGCAGCCGAGTCCGCCGGTGGCACGGGCGTAGCCGTCGGCGGCGTTGACGGCGGTCGCCTCGTGCCGCACCGGTACGAAGCGCAGTTGCCTGCTCACCGCCTCGACGAGCGGCTGGTTGTGGACGCTGACGATGCCGAAGACGGTGTCGACTCCGGCGTCGCGCAGCACCTGCACCAGCAGGTCCCCGCCGTTGCCGGGTCGCGATTCGCTGGCCATGAGGTTCCTTAAGTTCGTAGGTGCAGTTACTTCGTGAGAGTTACGTTGAGCTGTAACCCGGGCGGGCCGGGCGAGGCTGCATAAGGTTTGCCCACTCTCGAGTGGGGCTTGAAAGGACTGGCCACCCGACCTGTCTGGACACCTCGGACCGCTGATTGAGATCTGCGAATGATCGCTTGTTTAAGGAAATGCCGGCGGAGGCGTCCATCGGGGCCAGGCCGGAACACAAGCGAAAACGAGGAAATCCGATGACCGGTTCGCAACTGTGGGCAGGAGTCGACGTCGGCAAAGAACACCACTGGATATGCGTGCTCGACGCCTCCGGGACGGTGGTGCTGTCGCGGCGATGCGACAACGACGAAGCAACGATCCGTGCGGTGATCACCGAGATCGACGCACTCGGCGAGACGGTGTCGTGGACGGTGGATCTGAC
>NZ_JBMBTE010000056.1:0-34080 GCF_048897285.1 Rhodococcus sp. O3 | reverse complement strand
CGCTCCCGCATGCTGCTGCGTACCCCCGGCCGGCACCGCCTCGCGGACATCGCGGTGCGCGCGGGCTTCTACGACCAGGCGCACCTGGCCCGCGACTGGCGCGACCTCGCCGGGGTACCCCCGTCGCAGTGGATGGACGACGAGGTGTTCCCAATCGTCCAAGACGGGGAACCGTCGACGGACGGAGGATCTGTGACATGACTACCGACGACATGACCACGACAACCACCACGACAGCAGTGTTTCCCTGCTTCACCTACGACGACGCGCCCGGCGCCATCCGCTTCCTCGTCGACGCGTTCGGGTTCGTCGAGACGGCCGTGTACGGCGAAGGCGACCGCGTCGACCACGCGGAACTGACCTGGCCGTACGGCGGCGGCATCATGCTCGGCTCGGCCGGCCGCGACGAAAGTGCGATCGACCTGCCCGCCGGTGTCGGCGCGGTTTATCTCGTCGTGCCCGACGACGCGAAGGTCGACGCTCTGTACGACCGGGCCGTCGCGCACGGCGCGACCGTCACGCGCGGCATCCGCGACGAGGACTACGGATCACATGGATTCACCTGCCGCGACCCGCAGGGCGTGTATTGGAGTTTCGGCACCTACAGGGGTGAGGCCGCCAGCGGCGAGTGACCGCTCGGGACCTGTTCGGCCGGTTGGGGAGGGAGCGGCGGAGTGCCGTCCCCGAACGGCCGGCCGCCGAGCGCCTCCCGTCCGTGCGGGGTGAGCCAGCCGGACAGGTCCGGCCCCTTCGGCACGATCCGGGTGGGGTTGATATCGGTGTGCACGAGGTAGTAGTGCTGCTTGATCTGCACGAAGTCGATCGTGTCGCCGAATCCGGGCGTGGTGAACAGGTCACGCGCGTATGCCCACAGCGCGGGGAACGCGGTGAGCGGGTTGCGGTTGCACTTGAAGTGCCCGTGATAGACCGCGTCGAAGCGGGCGAGGGTGGTGAAGAGCCGCACGTCCGCCTCGGTGATGGTGTCGCCCACCAGGTACCGGCGTGTGGTGAGCCGGTCCTCGAGCCAGTCGAGCCGCGCGAACAGGGCGTCGAACGCCTCCTCGTAGGCGTGCTGCGATCCGGCGAAACCGCACCGGTAGACGCCGTTGTTCACGTCCCGGTACACCAGTCCGGCGACCTCGTCGATCTCGGCGCGCAGCGCCTCCGGATACAGGTCGGGGGCGCCCGGCCGGTGGAACCGGGTCCACTCGGTGGACAGGTCGAGGGTGATCTGCGCGAAGTCGTTGGTGACGACCTGCCCGGTGCTCACCTCCACGATCGCCGGGACGGTGATGCCGCGCGAATATTCGGGGTCCCGCGCGAAGTACGCCTCCTGGAGTCGTTCGATGCCGAGCACCGGGTCGACCCCTCCGGGATCGAGATCGAACGTCCAGCTGCGCCGATCGTGCGTGGGACCGCACAATCCCAGCGACAGCGCGTCCTCGAGTCCCAGCAGCCGGCGCACGATCAGCGCGCGGTTCGCCCACGGGCAGGCCCGCGCCGCGATCAGCCGATAGCGACCGGCCTCGACCGGATATCCGTCCCGGCCGTCCGCGGTGATCCGCGTCGTCAGGTAGCGGGTGTCGCGGTTGAACTCACCGGCTTCGACGTAGCTGCTGCTGCGGGAATCGGAGTGTTCGGTCACGGGATTTCCTTCCGTGCGGAGTTGACTACACGCTAGCGCCGCAGCTGCACCGTCAGGTGGGTTCCACACTCCTCGTATCCCAGGACCGCCGCCAGCCCGCGGCCGGCGAGATTGTCGCGACGGACCCGGCACTGCGGAATCAGTCCCGCGTCCAGGGCGTCGTGCGTGGCCAGGGTCGCGACGGTCGAGGCCAGGCCCAGCCGCCGATGTTCGGGGACGGTCAGCGCCACCACGTCGGCGAGGATCGAGTGGACTTCGCCGTATCCGGCCGCGGACAGCGGCCGGTGGTCGTCGTCGAGAAGGACGAACACGCGGTCGCCGTCGGCGGGGGTGGCGTCGATCGTGTCGTCCGGCGGGCAGCGCCGCCGCAGTTCGGCGAGGTCGCGGGCGTCGTGCGAGATCAGCGGATCCCGCACCCGGCTCGCGTCGATCCAGTCCGCGCAATAGTGCAGCACGTGGCTCCGGGCGCCGTGCCCGCCCGTCGCCTCGCGGACCGTCGCTGCACCGAGCGCGGCGGCGGGAATGTGGTCGACGGCGGCGACCGCGTCGCCGGGACCGACGACGGCGATCGTCTCACCCAGACGCAGTACCTGCAGCCGGTCGGCGGTATCGTCCACGCGCACCACACGCCCACCCGCGGTGAGCGCGTGGTCGTCGAGAGCGAGTTCACGGCACCACGCCAGCTGCACGATGTCCAGGAGATGTCGTTCCACGCGGCTACCGTAGACCCGCGTAGTGGAAGGAGCGTTCGTGAACACCAGATCCGGAGAATGGCCCGCGCTGTGGGCGCTGTGCCTCGGGTTCTTCATGATCATGGTCGACGGCACCATAGTGGCCGTCGCCAACCCCGTCATCATGCGAGAGCTCGACGCGGACATCAACTCCGTGGTGTGGGTGACCAGCGCATATCTGCTGGCGTACGCGGTGCCGCTGCTCGTCACCGGCCGCCTCGGCGATCGCTTCGGTCCCAAACGCGTCTACCTGGTGGGCCTGGTGCTGTTCACCGCCGCGTCCCTGTGGTGCGGGCTGTCCGGAACCATCGAGGTCCTGATCCTGGCGCGCGTCTTCCAGGGCCTGGGTGCGGCCCTGATGTCGCCGCAGACTATGGCGGTCATCACCCGCATCTTCCCGCCGGAGCGGCGCGGCGCCGCGATGGGCATGTGGGGTGCGGTGGCCGGTGTCGCGAGCCTCGTCGGGCCGCTCGCCGGCGGCGGACTCGTCGACGGCCTGGGCTGGGAGTGGATCTTCTTCGTCAACGTCCCCGTCGGCATCCTGGCGTTCGTGATGGCGGTGCGGCTGGTGCCGGATCTGGAAACGCACTCGCACACCTTCGATCTGCCCGGTGTCGCGCTCAGCGGCGCGGGCATGTTCCTGCTGGTGTTCGGCATCCAGGAGGGCAATTCCTACGACTGGTCCGCGAAGGTGTGGGGCATGATCGCGGCCGGCGTGGTCCTGCTCGTGGTGTTCGTCCTGTACCAGGGCCGGATGCGCGGTGAGCCGCTCGTGCCGCTCGACCTGTTCCGCGACCGCAACTTCTCGCTCGCGAACATCGGGATCGTGGCGATCGGTTTCACGGTCACCGCCATGACGTTGCCGCTGATGTTCTACGCGCAGGCGGTGCGCGGTCTCAGCCCGACGGGTTCGGCGCTGCTGATGGTGCCGATGGCGGTGTTCACCGGCATCCTCGCGCCGTTCGTCGGTCGTCTCGTCGACCGGGTGCATCCGCGCTACATCGCGGGAACCGGGTTCGCGTTGCTGGCGATCGCGCTGGTGTGGCTGTCGGTGGTGATGACACCGGATTCACCGACGTGGTCGCTGCTGCTGCCGTCGGCGCTGATGGGTGTCGCGATGACCGGGATCTGGTCGCCGCTGTCGGCGACCGCGACGAACCACCTGGCGCCGCATCGGGCCGGTGCCGGTTCCGGTGTGTACAACACCGACCGGCAGATCGGTGCGGTGCTCGGCAGCGCCGCGATGGGTGCGCTCATGACCTCCCGGCTCGCCGCGGAGGGACTCGGGGGTGGCGGCAGCTCCGAGATGAACACGGGCGTGCTGCCGGAGCAGCTGCACGAGCCGTTCTCGACGGCCATGGCCCAATCGATGTGGCTGCCCGCGGCGGTACTTCTCGTCGGGCTCGCCGCGTCGCTGTTCTTCGCGCGGCCGCACAGTCAGGTGAAGCAGCCTGTGGTCCCCGAATCGGACACTGCGGACGCCACACACGGTTGAGGCTACCGAACCCACCCCGAAATGTGATGCACGCCATATAGTGCGAGGCACGCAGACGATCGGAGGTGGCGATGTCGCCGGCGTTGGTCAAGTTTTCCGGTGGTGCCGAATGGCTGCGCGACGAACGCGTCACCCGGCATGCGGGGGTCTTCCGATACGAGGGGCTCGAGCCGTGCCTGGCCGAGCTCCTCGACCGCAGCGCACTGCGGTTCGCGCAGCGCACCGCCGCCGTCGACCGGTCCGGTCGCGGCATCACCTACCGCGAACTGTGGGCTGCCGCCGCTCGCGTCGCCGGCGGCCTGCTGGACCAGGGTGTCGGCCCGGCGGACCGCGTCGTCGTGCACTACCGGAACGGATTCGACTGGCTCCACGCGTTTCTCGGCGTCGTCCTGGCCGGTGGTGTCCCGGTCCTGCCGGACCCGACGTGCAGTGATGCCGAACTCGAGTGGATCGTCGCCGACAGCGGTGCGATCGTCATGCTCGACGGGAAGCTGCCCGACGGGGTCGCATTCCTCGACGGCGGTGCCTCACCCGAGGAACTGGCCCTGCTCTACTACGTGCGCAAGTGCGGCGGGGGACTGCACGGTGTCGAGCTGACCAACGAGAACATCCTGTCCACCATCGAAGCGGTCGTCCATGCGATGGATCTGGGTGCCGGTGGAGTGCGCACCGTGATCACCGCGCCGCTGTCCACCGCCGTCGGCTGCGGTGTGCAACTGCTGCCCACCCTGTCGGTCGGTGGCACCGTCGTCGCGGCCGGGGCGCGCGGCATCCGGGTGCCGTGGCGCCACCTGCGCGCTTCGTTCCCGACGGCCCGCTGCGTGCGCGGCTGGGGGGTCGCGGAGACCGGCGGGATCGGACTGGTGCTGCCGATCGAGGCTCGGCAGCGGCATCCCCGCAGCATCGGGATTCCGTTCGGCGGAATGGAGGTCGCGTTGCTCGGCCCCGACGCTGAACGCGGCGTGGGCGAATTGCTGTGCCGCGGCCCGAGTGTGGCCCGCCGGTACTGGAACGATCCGCAGGGCACCGCAGAGACGTTCGGCGACGGCTGGTTCCGCACCGGCGACCAGGTCGAGATCGACGAAGACGGGTTCGTCACCCAGCTAGCGGTACGGGTCTCGTGATGTGACGCGGACTCGGGTATACACCTGATGTGCCGCGACCCACACCCGGGTCGGCGCATCCGATCCGCTCAGTGGAGGTATACACACATGTCCGATGTGGTCTTGTCCGAGCGTCGTGGTCGAGTACTGGTCATCACCATCAACCGGCCCGACGCCCGCAACGCCGTCAACGCTGCCGTGAGCCACGGACTGGCCGAAGCGATCGACGAACTCGACGGCGACGACGACCTGTCGGTCGGTGTCCTCACCGGTGCCGGTGGAAACTTCTGCGCCGGCATGGATCTCAAGGCGTTCGTGGCCGGCGAGAACGTCGTGGTCCCGGGCCGGGGGATGGGCTTCACCGAGCAGCCGCCGCGCAAGCCGCTGATCTCCGCGGTCGAGGGCTACGCGCTCGCGGGCGGCACCGAACTGGTGCTGGCGACCGACCTGGTCGTCGCGGCCCGGGACGCCAAGTTCGGCATCCCCGAGGTCAAGCGCGGACTCGTCGCCGCCGGTGGCGGTCTGCTGCGCCTGCCCAAGCGCATCCCGTACCAGAAGGCTCTCGAACTCGCCCTGACCGGCGACAGCTTCACCGCCGAGGAAGCGTACGGTTTCGGGTTCGTCAACACGCTCACCGAGCCGGGCGGCGCGCTCGACGGTGCGCTCGCGCTCGCCGGGCGCATCACCGCCAACGGCCCGCTCGCGGTCGCGGTGACCAAGCAGATCGTCGCGGCCGCCGCGGACTGGTCGTCCGACGAGGCGTTCGCGAAGCAGATGGAGATCGCCGGTCCGGTATTCGTGTCGGAGGACGCTCGCGAGGGCGCGACGGCGTTCGCCGAGAAGCGCGCCCCCGTCTGGAAGGGACGCTGACCTCACCGCGGTGCCCGCCCGGTGCGGGGTGGGCACCGCGGTACCGGAAGTCCGGGAGGAGCGGAACGCATGAGCGCCGAACTGCACGTGCACATCGAGGGCACGCTCGAACCCGAGCTGATCTTCGCGCTGGCCGAGCGCAACGAGGTGTCCCTGCCGTATCGCGATATCGAGGATCTGCGGTCCCGGTACGAGTTCACCGATCTCGGTTCGTTCCTGGAGTTGTACTACGCCAACATGCAGGTGCTGCGCACGGCGCAGGACTTCGCCGATCTCACCCGCGCGTATCTGGCGCGGGCGGCGGACGCGGGCGTGACCCGCGCCGAGTTCTTCTTCGACCCGCAGGCCCACACCGGTCGCGGCGTGCCGCTGCGTGAGGTCGTCGACGGACTCGCCGACGCCGTCGCCGGCAGCGGCCGCGAGTTCGGGGTCGATGCCGCGATGATCGCGTCGATCGTGCGGGACCGGCCCGTGCAGGAGGCCGGTGAGGTGTTCGGTGAGCTGCTGCGGCTGCACGCCCCGATCATCGGTCTCGGCCTCGACTCCGCCGAGGTCGGCCATCCGCCCTCGTTGTTCGAGGACGTGTTCGCCCGTGCCCGCGCCGAAGGTCTGCACGTCGTCGCGCACGCCGGTGAGGAGGGACCCCCGGACTACGTCCGGCAGGCGCTGGATCTGCTCGGCGCCGAACGCATCGACCACGGCATCCGGTCACTCGAAGATCCCGAACTGGTGGCGCGGCTCGTCGACGAGCAGGTGCCGCTCACCGTCTGCCCGCTGTCGAATGTGCGCCTGGGCGTGGTGAATTCGATCGAGGACCACCCGCTGCGCCGCATGCTCGACGCGGGCCTGCTGGTCACCGTCAACTCCGACGACCCCGCCTATTTCGGCGGCTACGTCGACGACAACTTCGCGGCACTGCACACCGGGCTGGGCCTGACCTACGCCGAACACGACATGCTGGTGCGCAATTCGCTCGAGGCCGCCTTCACCTGAGTGCGTTCGCCTCGATGCCGAACACCCGCTCGAGGTACGGGTTGGCGAACCTGCCGTCCGGGTCGACGCGCTGCCGCACGGCGAGGAAGTCGTCGAACTTCGGGTACGTGGGCCGCAGATCGTCGGCGGTCCGCTCGTGGAGTTTGCCCCAGTGCGGCCGGCCGTCGACGTCGCGCACGATCTTCTCGACCGTGGCGAAGTAGTCGCGGTGGTCGCGCCGGTGGAATTCGTGCACCGCGACGTAGGCGGTGTCGCGACCGTACGCGGTGGACAGCCACACATCGTCGGCGGCGGCGAAGCGCACCTCGACGGGAAATGCGACCTGCCGGCCGGTGCGTTCGAGGCCGCGGGCGATGTCGGCGAGCACGTCGGGGAGTGCGTCCACCGGGATCGCGTACTCCATCTCCCGGAACCGCACGCGCCGCGGGGACGCGAACACCGCGTAGCTGCGGTCGGTGAACTCGCGGGGCGACAGGGCCCGGCCGGCCAGGTTGTTGATGCGGGGAATCAGTCCCGGGGCTCGCGCCCCGATGTACTGCAGCGCGCCGAACAGGCCGTTGGAGAGCAGTTCGTCGTCCACGAGACCGCGGATCCGGCCGATCGGCGCGGTCGGCTCGGCTCCCTCGAGCCGGATGTTGCGCTTGGTCAGGACCCGGTCGGTGTGCGGGAACCAGTAGAACTCGAAATGGTCCACGCCGAGCCGGTCCTCGTCGAGGGTCGCGAGCGTCTCGGTGAGGGTCGCGGGCCCCTCCGCCGCGTGCAACCGGTACGCGGGCACGCAGTCGAGCGTGAGGGAGGTGAGGATGCCGACGGAACCGATGCCGAGGCGCGCCGCCTCGAACAATTCCGGCTCGGTGGTGGGGGAGCAGTGCACGATGCGTCCGTCCGCGAGCACGACCGTCGCCGCGCGCACCTGGGTGGCCAGGCCGCCGAATCCCGCTCCGGTGCCGTGGGTTCCGGTGGAGACGGCACCGGCGATCGACTGCACGTCGATGTCGCCGAGATTCGCCAGCGCCAGGCCGTGCGACCACAGCAGGCGGTTGAGATCGTGCAGGCGGGTGCCGGCGCCGACGGTGACGAGCGCACCGGTCGCGGTCGGTTCGACCCGCTCGATCCCGGCGATCCGGTCGAGCGAGACGAGGACACCGTCGGTGACCGCCGCGCCGGTGAACGAATGCCCGGCGCCGACCGCCTTGACCCGGTCGCCGCGTTCGGCGGCGCGGGTGACGAGGGCCGCGACCTCTTCGGCGCCGGCAGGGGTCTCGAATGCGCGAGGTGTCGCGTGCTCGGTGCGCGCCCAGTTGCGCCAGGTAGCCATGTCCCACATGGTGCTCTTGGACGACCGTCCAGGTCAAGGGTTGCGGGCTGGTCGCGTTCGCCCCGGAGCCGGCGCCGAGCCTCTACGATCGGGGAATGCTGAACCGGATGCCCGCGGACGAGCGTCGCGCCCAGCTGATCGAATCCGCACTCGATCTCGCGGAGCGCGGGGGAGTCGGCGCGGTCACGGTGCGGGCGGTCGCGGAGAACGCCGGTGTGTCCCTCGGCGTGGTGCACTACTGCTTCGAGAGCAAGGAAGCGCTCGTCGTCGCGATGGGCGAAACCCTCATCCGCCAGCTCAGCGAGACCCTCCACGTCGCGTTCGACCTGCCGCACGACGGTCCGGATCCGCAGGGGATACGTGGGCTCCGGCAGCTCCTGTACGCGGGGCTCAACGCGATGTGGCCGATGATCGAGGCGACCGCGAACCGCCAGATCCTCACCTACGAGATCACCACCTATTCGTTGCGGCAGCGGGCCTCGGACTCCGAGCCCGGCGGCCGGATCGCCGCCGAGCAGTACCGGATCATGGACGTCGAGGCGTGCCGGTTTCTCTCCGACTGCGCCGAACGCACCGGGACGATGTGGACCGAACCGATCGAGGACATCGCCCGGATGGCGCTGGCGATGATCGACGGCCTGGTGCTGCGCTGGCTCGTCGATCGCAACGGCGACTTCATCGTCGCCGAACTCGACGACATGGCCGGGATCATCGCCTCCCGTGCGGCCGAGAAGTCCTGAACGAACCCTGCTCGGGGTGAACACCCCGTCGGGTGAGCAAGGATCTGGACAAGCGTCCATTCCGGTGTTCGACTTGTCCCCGACGCTTGTCTGTCCCTGCCTCGACGATTGGACCCGCCGTGACTTCGCCCCTCGACCGGCTCGACACCGCGACCGCCGACCTCGATCCGCCCTTCGCCGCCGCCGACCTGGCCACCGTGCGCCGCAACGCCGCCGATCTGGTCCGGCGCGCGGGCGGTACGCCCGTGCGGGTGGCGAGCAAATCGGTCCGCTGCCGCGCGATCCTCGAGGAGGTACTGGGTGCCGATCTGACCGGCTCGAACTGCACCTTCCGGGGCATCATGGCGTATTCGCTGCGCGAAGCCCTGTGGCTGGTCGAGCGCGGTGCCCGCGACGTACTGCTCGGCTATCCGACGGTCGATCGCGGTGCGCTCGCCGAGCTGGCCTCGCGACCCGAGGCGCTCGACGCGATCACCCTGATGATCGACTCCACCGCCCAGCTCGGGCTCGCGCGCGACGCGTTCGGCAGCGCCCGGGTGCGCCCGCGGGTGTGCCTGGACATCGACGCGTCGCTGCGCATCGGCCCCGTGCACCTGGGGGTGCGCCGCTCCCCGCTGCGCGGTCCGGACGACGCCGCGCAACTCGCCCGGTGCGCGACCACCGCCGGATTCTCCGTCGTCGGGGTCATGTTCTACGAGGCGCAGATCGCGGGTCTGCCCGATTCGTCGCTGCCCGTGCGGCTGGTCAAGCGGGCGTCGGCGCAGGAACTCGCGACCCGCCGCCGCGTCGTCGCCGACGCCGTCCGGGCCACGGTCGGCGACCTCGAGATCGTCAACAGCGGCGGCACCGGCTCGCTCGAAGTGAGCTCCGCGGATCCCGTCGTCACCGAGGTGACCGCCGGATCCGGGTTGTACGTGCCGACCCTGTTCGACCGCTATCGGGCCTTCACCCCGCATCCCGCGCTGTTCTTCGCGCTCCCCGCGGTGCGCAAGCCCGCCCCGGCCGTCACCACCCTGTTCGGCGGCGGCTACATCGCGTCCGGACCTGCCGGGGCGTCGCGCGTGCCGAAGCCGGTGCATCCGGCGGGCCTGCGGCTGCTGCGCAGCGAGGGCGCCGGCGAGGTGCAGACGCCGGTCACCGGACGCGCCGCGTCGGACATCCCGATCGGCGGTCGCGTGTGGTTCCGGCACGCCAAGGCGGGTGAGCTGTGCGAACGGTTCACGCACCTGCACCTCGTCGACGAGGACGGCTCACGCCACACCGTCCCGACCTACCGCGGTGAGGGCCACTGCTGGTGACTCCCCGTGCCCGTGCGCGGTTCGGTAGCGGGGGCTACCGAAAACGCGCACGAGGGGCAGGGCCGAGAATGAGGCAATGCCGTTCATCGCCGGGGCCACGGGCCGCCTCCACTACCGATCCTGGAACACCGACGCGGCGGAGGCCGCCGTCGTCTTCGCGCACGGGATGGGTCAGCACAGCGGTCACTACCACCGGTTCGCCGCCGGCCTGGCCGCGGATCGCATCGGGCTGTGGGGCCTCGACCTGGCCGGTCACGGGCTGTCGGAAGGGCAGCCGGGGGAGCCGGGTGACGTCGCCGGGCACGCGGCCGATCTCGCCGAGATCACCGGCCTCGCCGAGGAGGACGGCCTGCCGCTGGTGGTGATGGGACATTCGCTGGGGGCCGCGACGGTCCTGGCGCTGTTGCGCACCGAGGCGTCCCGGTTCCGCGGTGTGGTGCTGTGCGGGACGCCGCGCACCGCGACCGTTCCCGCGACCGCGGAGGTCCTGAGATCCGCGGGCCTGCCGACGCTGGCGGTGCACGGCGTCGACGACCGGCTCGCTCCGATCGACCCGGTGCGCGACTGGGCCGCGACCGTGCCGGGGCTCGAGCTGCGCGAGTACCCGGACGCCGGACACGACCTGCTGCACGAGCCGGTGCACCGCACGGTGACACGCGATGTCGCAGAGTTCGTGCTCGCGGTGACGGCCCCGGAACGACGATGAGCGGATGCGCCTCCCCGCGAAGGGGAGGCCGCATCCGCTCACGACCGGACGAGGGCGATCAGCTGTAGATCGCGGCGATCTCGGCGCCGTGCGCCTCGTGGATGATGTTGCGCTTGAGCTTGAGCGTCGGCGTCAGCTCACCGGATTCGACGCTGAAGTCCACGTCGAGGATGCGGTACTTCTTGATCGCCTCGGCCTTGGAGACCTTCTTGTTGGTCTCGGCGACCGCGGTGTCGATCTCGGCGATCAGATCCGGGTTCTTGATCAGATCTGCCACGGTGGCGTCGGCCGGAACGTTGTTGCGTTCCTTCCAGCCGGGGAGTGCCTCGGGGTCGAGGGTGATGAGCGCGCCGATGAACGGCTTGCCGTCGCCGACGACGATGACCTGGCTGATCAGCGGATGTGCCCGCAGCGAGTCCTCGAGGATGGCCGGGGCGACGTTCTTGCCACCCGCGGTGACGATGAGTTCCTTCTTGCGGCCGGTGATCGAGATGAAGCCGTCGGCGTCGATGGTGCCGATGTCGCCGGTGTGGAACCAGCCGTCGCGAATGGCTTCCTCGGTGGCCTTGTCGTTCTGCCAGTAGCCCTCGAACACCTGGGGGCCCTTGAGGAGCAGCTCACCGTCCTCGGCGATCTTCGCCGCGCACCCGTTGAACGGACGGCCGACCGTGCCCACCTTCTGGTTGCCCGGCGTGTTCATGATGATGCCGCCGGTGGTCTCGGTCAGGCCGTAGCCCTCGAGGACGTTGATGCCGACGCCGCGGAAGAAGTGGCCGAGGCGGGCACCGAGCGCGGCACCGCCGGACACCGCGGACGTGGCCTGACCGCCGAGCGCGGCCCGCAGCTTGCCGTAGACGAGCTTGTCGAACAGCGCGTGCCTGAGCTTGAGTCCGAGACCCGGACCGCCGTTCTCGAGCGCCTGGCTGTATTCGATGGCGGTGTCGGAGGCCTTCTCGAAGATCTTGCCCTTGCCGCCGTCGTAGGCCTTCTGCTTCGCGGAGTTGTACACCTTCTCGAACACGCGGGGCACGGAGAGGATGAAGTTCGGCTTGAACACGGCGAACTGGTCGAGCAGCGTGGTCAGGTCCGAGGTGTGCGCCACGGTGACCTTGCTGTCGAACGCCGCGAACGAGATCAGCCGGGCGAAGACGTGCGCGAGCGGCAGGAACAGCAGGGTGCGGTTGCCCGACACCATCGCGTCCGGCAGCTGGATCGCCGCGGCGGCCGACTCGGCGTACAGGTTGCGGTGCTTGAGCTGCACGCCCTTCGGGCGGCCCGTGGTGCCGGAGGTGTAGATGAGGGTGGCCGCGGACTCGGCGGTGACCGACTTGCGGCGCTCCTCGACCTGCTCGTCGGTGATGGCGGTGCCGCGGGCGATCAGTTCCTCGACCGCGCCCTTGGCGCCGTCGCCGGGAGCGATGCGCAGGACCTCGCGGACGGTCGGCGCCCCCTCGGCGACCTCCTTGACGACCTCGGCGAGCTCGTCGTTCTCGACGATGAGCAGCGACGTGCCGGAGTCCTCGAGGATCCACTGGGACTGGTCGGCGGACGACGTCTCGTAGATCGCGACGGTGGCTCCCCCGGCCGTCCAGATCGCGTAGTCGAGGAGAACCCACTCGTAGCGGGTCGACGACAGGATTGCGACGCGGTCGCCGAGTTCGATGCCGGAGGCGATCAGGCCCTTGGCGACGGCGCGGACCTGTGCAGCGAACTCCTTCGCGGTGACCTTGGTCCACGTGCCGTCGACCAAACGCTCGAACGGCACGAAGTCGGGCGACTCCTTTTCGTGCCGGAAGACGGAGTCCGCCATCGATGCGTCCTCGGGAATCGAGAACGACTGCGGCACGGAAATCTCACTCACTGCTGACCCCTCCATCGTTTTACCTTGGGATGTGCATTGCATCACAGGTTGGAGCGTTTTGCACCTGTCGGGCTGCCCGTTATGCACTGTTTTCGCGGGTCGAGGAGGAGTGATTTGTGTTACTTCGGGTACCGGGGGTTACTCGTCGGTAGCCAATGACGCAGGTCACTGGGGTTTCAGCAGCTCGGTCGCTTCCGAATCGGTCAATTGGTGAAAATCTTCGTAGGCCGCACCGACACTGTCCTGATCGGTCGGCTGCTCCGGGCAGACCACCTCGTCCGCGACCGCCAGTACCCGTCGCACCGCCTCCGGAGAGGCGACGGGAACCGCCACGACGACCCGCTCGGCACCTTCGGCGCGGGCGGCCAGGCACGCCGCCGCGGCAGTCGCTCCGGTTGCCAGGCCGTCGTCGACGAGCACGACCGTGCGGCCGGAGATCGGGATGCGGGCGCGGTCGCCGCGCAACAGGCGGGCCCGCCGGTCCAGTTCGGCGCGTTCGCGGTATTCGACCCGGGCGAGGGAGTCCTCGCCGATCCGGCCGCGACGCAGGACTTCCTCGTTGAGGATGCGGGTGCCGCCCTCGGCGATCGCCCCCATCGCGAGTTCGGGTTGCCAGGGCACGCCGAGCTTCCGGACGACGAGCACGTCGAGCGGAGCGTCGAGTTCCCGGGCCACCTCCCGCGCGACGGGGATCCCGCCGCGCGGCAGGGCCAGGATCACCGGTTTCGCGTCGCGCAGGTGCCCGACCGAGCGGGCAAGTCGCCGCCCGGCTTCCTCGCGGCTGGCATAGCGCACGACTCCAGTATGACCCGGTCGGCACCCCTGTCGTTCCCATCCGCGGACCGGAAAGGCAGCCGCGCGCAACCGGCATCGCGCGGCCGTCTCCCTCGTCTGCGGCTGTGGCGGACCCGCTCCTAGACCAGCTCGCCCGACAGGTACGAGTGGTAGGCGGGCAGGTCGAGCTGTCCGTGCCCGGACAGTCCGATCACGATGACCTCGGGTTCGGTCAGGCCCTTCGCGTACTCGGCAGCCGCGGCGATCGCATGCGCCGACTCGGGTGCCGGCACGATGCCCTCGGTGCGCGCGAACTGCACGGCCGCGGCGAACGCCTCGGTCTGCGGGACGGCCTTGCCCTCGACGTACCCGAGCTCGACGGTGTGGCTGAGCAGCGGCGCCATGCCGTGGTAGCGCAGGCCGCCGGCGTGGATCGGATCGGGGATGAAGTCCTGACCGAGGGTGTGCATCTTCAGCAGCGGCGTCAGGCCTGCGATGTCGCCGTGGTCGTAGCGGTACTCGCCCTGCGTGATGGACGGGCAGGCGGCCGGTTCGACGGCCACGATCCGCGTCGACGCACGCTCGTGCAGCACCTCGCGGATGAAGGGGAACGCCAGGCCGGCGAGATTCGAGCCACCGCCCGCGCAACCGAACACGACGTCGGCGTTCTCCTCACCGGCCGCGCGGAGCTGCGCGACGGCCTCGAGTCCGATCACCGTCTGGTGCAGCACGACGTGGTTGAGCACGCTGCCGAGGGTGTAGCGGGCGGCCGGGTCCTTCACCGCGACCTCGACGGCCTCGGACACGGCGATGCCGAGGGATCCGGGGGTGTCCGGGTGGTCGGCCAGGACCTGACGCCCGGCGTCGGTGAGCTCGGACGGGCTCGGGTGCACGGTGCCGCCGTACGTCTCGATGAGGAACCGGCGGTACGGCTTGGAGTCGTACGACGCGCGCACCTGCCAGACCTCGAGTCCGATGCCGAACTTCGCGCACGCGAAGGACAGGGCCGAACCCCACTGGCCGGCGCCGGTCTCGGTGGTGAGCCGGGTGACGCCGTCGATCGAGTTGTAGTACGCCTGCGCGACCGCGGAGTTGACCTTGTGGCTGCCGACCGGGCTCACGCCCTCGTACTTGACGTAGATGTGGGCCGGGGTGCCGAGAGCCTTCTCGAACGCGTGCGCCCTGATCAGCGGGGTGGTGCGGTAGTTGCGGTACACCTCGCGGACCGGTTCGGGGATTTCGATGTCCGTCTCGGTGGACAGTTCCTGCTCGATCAGGCCCTTCGCGAACAGCGGGGCGAGGTCGTCCGCGGTGATCGGTTCTTTGGTGCCGGGGTGCAGGTGCGGCGGCGGAGCGACGGGCAGATCACCGACGATGTTGTACCAGTGGGTGGGGATGTTGACGGGCTCCGACACCGGGTCGTCCTTTCGATGTGCTGACGAGAACTCGTTCTCGATGTGCTGACGAGAACTTGTTCAGTGTGCCAACGCACATCTGCAGGCCCGGCAGCGGTGTGGCCCCTGTTCAAAATATGTAGACCGGTCTATTATCGAGTGGTGACCACCAAAGGCGCGCGGACCAGGACGCGCATGATCGACGCGACGCTCGAACTCATCCAGACCCGCGGCTACCACGGCACCGGGCTCGCGCACATCACCGCCGGCGCCGCGGCACCGCGCGGATCGCTCTACTTCCATTTCCCCGGCGGCAAGGACGAACTCGTCGCCGCCGCCCTGGACCGGGTCGGCGCCGAGTTCACCGGCCTGCTCGAGTCCCTGATCGCCGGCGGCGCGGACGCCGGGACCGTCGTCGCCGCCGTGTTCGACGATCTCGCCGCGCGGCTCGACAGCTCCGGCTTCGCGACCGGATGCGCGATCGCGTCCGTCGCTGTCGACGCCGCTGCGGAGAATCCTGCGCTGCAGGAGAGCTGCGCCCGGGTGTACGAGTCGTGGCGGGTCGTCCTCGAACAGCTCCTGGCCCGCGACGGCGTACCGAATCCGGCAGGGCTCGCCGGGGCGATCGTCAGCCTCGTCGAAGGCGCGACCGTCGTGGCGCGGGCACGGCGCGACACCCAACCGCTGGACGAGGCGCGGGCCGTCGTCCTCGAACTGATCGGAGCCACGCGATGACCGGGTCCACAGTGGTGTTCGGTGCGACCGGATTCATCGGCCGTGGCCTGCTGCGCGAGCTGCTCACCGCCCCGGCGGACGACGGCCGGGTCGTCGCGGTGGTGCGCTCGGCGGAATCCGGGATCCGGCTGCGGGAGCGGCTCGCGGGCGAGGGCCTCCCGCTCGACCGGCTCTCGATCCACCTCTTCGATCCCGGCGCCGCGGCGATCACCCTCGAACCGGCAGTGCCGGACGTGCGCGACGTCCACAATCTCGCTGCCGCGTTCGCCTTCGGCATGACACCGGAGGCGGCACGCGCGGTGAACGTGGTTCTGGCCGAAAAGATCACCCGTTTCGCCGCCACGGTGCACGCGCGCAGGCTGGTCCACGTCAGCGGATATCGCGTCGGGGCCCACCCCGCGAGGCCGGTGCCCTGGCCGCCGCGTCACCGCCGCCGCGTCTACGGACGGCTCGGGGCCTACGAAGCGTCGAAGATCGAAGCCGACGCGGTGGTGCGCGCTCTCGCGGCCGAGCTGGATGTCCCGCTCACCGTCGTCAACCCCGGCACCGTGATCGGCGACTCCCGGACGGGGGAGGCCGACCAGTACCTGGGGTTGGCGGATCTCGTGCTGCAACTGTCCCGCGGGCAGTTGCGGGCGGTACCCGGATCCCGGGGCACCGTGCTGCCGGTCGTCACCGTCGACCATCTCGCGCGATTCCTGGCGCTGGTACCGCGGGACCCAGGTGCGGCGGGGGAGGCCTACTGGGTGCTCGACGACGAGACGCCGCCGCTGCCCGAGCTCGTCGCTCTGCTGGCGGACGAGCTGGGGGTGCCGGCGCCGCGCCGTCGCGTTCCCGTCGCCGCGCTGAGGGTTCTGCCGGAGCGGCTGACCGGGGCGCAGAAGGAGACGCTGAGTTTCCTCAGCGCCGACACCTATCCGACGGCCTCGGCCACCGCGTTCGCGCGCAGGCACGGCTTCGGTCATCCGCCGGTGCGGCCAGCACTGCGACGCTGGGCGAAGCACCTCGCCGCGCACGCTCCGGACGCGCCGACCCGGCAGCCCCGCGGGCCCCGGAACATCGATGATGCGGGGTCATCGGCGCTCATCCGATAAACTGCAGGTCAAATGAGTGATATTGTGCAAGACCCCGACGCCGAAAACGCCACCCCCACGTTCGCCGATCTCGACATCGATGCCCGTGTGCTGCAAGCGCTTTCGGACGTGGGCTACGAGTCCCCGTCGCCGATCCAGGCGGCGACCATCCCACCACTGCTGGAGGGACGGGACGTCGTCGGTCTCGCTCAGACCGGCACCGGGAAGACCGCCGCGTTCGCGGTGCCGATCCTCTCCCGCATCGACACCTCGAAGAAGCGGCCGCAGGCGCTGATCCTGGCGCCCACCCGTGAGCTTGCGCTGCAGGTCGCAGAGGCTTTCGGCAAGTATTCGGCGCACATCCCCGGGCTGCACGTGCTGCCCATCTACGGTGGCCAGGCGTACGGCGTGCAGCTGTCCGGCCTGCGGCGCGGCGCCCAGGTCATCGTCGGCACCCCCGGACGTGTGATCGATCACCTTTCCAAGGGCACCCTCGACATCTCGGAGCTCGAATTCCTCGTCCTCGACGAGGCCGACGAGATGCTCACGATGGGCTTCCAGGAGGACGTCGAGCGCATCCTCGCCGACACCCCCGACACCAAGCAGGTCGCCCTGTTCTCCGCGACCATGCCCGGCGCGATCCGCCGGCTGTCGAAGCAGTACCTCAACGACCCCGAAGAGATCACGGTCAAGTCGAAGACCACGACCTCCTCCAACATCTCCCAGCGCTGGGTGCTGGTGTCGCACCAGCGCAAGCTCGACGCACTGACCCGCATCCTCGAGGTCGAGTCGTTCGAGGCGATGATCATCTTCGTCCGCACCAAGCAGGCCACCGAGGACCTCGCCGAGCGGCTGCGTGCCCGCGGCTTCTCCGCCGCCGCGATCAACGGCGACATCGTGCAGGCCCAGCGTGAGCGCACGATCGGCCAGCTCAAGAGCGGTGCCCTCGACATCCTCGTCGCGACCGACGTCGCCGCGCGCGGCCTCGACGTCGACCGCATCAGCCACGTCGTGAACTACGACATCCCGCACGACACCGAGTCGTACGTGCACCGGATCGGCCGCACCGGCCGCGCGGGCCGCAGCGGCGATGCGCTGCTGTTCGTCGCTCCCCGTGAGCGGCACCTGCTCAAGGCCATCGAGCGGGCCACGCGGCAGCCGCTCGCCGAGATCCAGCTGCCGACCGTCGAGGACGTCAACGCGCAGCGGGTCTCCAAGTTCAACGACGGCATCACCGAGGCGCTCGCGTCGGACCATCTGCAGTTGTTCCGCACGTTCATCGAGGACTACGAGCGCGAGCACGACGTTCCGCTCGCCGACATCGCGGCCGCTCTCGCCGTGCTCTCGCGCGACGGCGAGTCCTTCCTCATGGAGTCCGAGCCCGAGCCGATCGCCCCGCAGCGTCGCGAGCGCGAACCGCGTCCGCCGCGCCGGTTCGACGACGACGGAGCCTCCCGCGTCGGACGTGACGGCCAGGAACTGATCACCTACCGGATCGCCGTCGGCAAGCGGCACCGGGTGCAGCCGGGCGCGATCGTCGGTGCCATCGCCAACGAGGGCGGCCTGCGCCGCAGCGACTTCGGGCACATCAGCATCCGGGCCGATCACAGCCTCGTCGAGCTGCCCAAGGACCTGTCGGCGCAGACCCTCGAGGCGCTGCGTGCGACCCGGATCTCCGGGGTGCTCATCCAGTTGCAGCCCGACTCGGGCGCCCCGTCGGGACGTCCGGGCTCGTACCGGTCCCGTGACGACCGCGGTGACCGCCGCGGCGGCGAGCGCCGCGAGTACGGCGGCAAGAAGGACTGGGGCGACCGCGGCGGTCGCAAGGACTACGGCGACAAGCCCCGCGGCTACAAGGACCGCGGCGACTTCAAGGACCGTGACTTCAAGGACCGCGACAAGGATCGCGGCGGCTTCTCGCACCGCAGCGACCGTGGCGGCCACGGCCACGGCAGCCGCGGCGGCGGATTCCGCGGTCGCGACTGACCGGTCCGGTCGAATCGTGACGGTCCGGTCCGGTCACGTTGTGACGGACCGGTCCGGTCACATCCTTCCGTAGCGCGCCAGGACGAAGCAGTAGGCACCGTAGACGACGATGCCCAGTCCGGCCGCCCAGAGCAGGACCTGTCCGAACGGGGCGGTGCCCAGCGTCTTCAGGGCACCGTCCAGCCCGGTCGCCTTGGCCGGGTCGGACGTGAAGGTCGCGATGATCACCAGGATTCCGGCGCCTGCGATCGCCAGTCCCTTCGCGGTGTAACCGACGACGCCGAGGACCGTGGCCACGCCGGGCACCGGACGGTGCAGGTCGTCGAGGAAGTTCCTGCTCACGCCCTTGTACACGTGGTATCCGCCGATTCCCACGGCGACGAGCCCGGCGACGACGAGCACCGTCTTGCCGGCCCCGGACTGCATCAGCCGTGCGCTCAGCCCGACGCTCTGCTCGCTGCTGGACTTTCCGCTTCCCAGCGCGAACTGCAGCGCGGTGAACGCGAGCGCCGCATAGGCGAGCGCGACTCCCGCGGATTTGAACCGGTCCAGTGTGGACGGATCCTCGGGCTCGCACCGTTTGCCCATCAACGCTTCGGTCAGCCGCCACAGGGCGAGGGCCGCGAGCGTCACCGCGGTCACCCATAGGACGGCGGTGCCTCCGGGCGCCGCGGCCATCGTGGCCAGCGCACCGGACTGGTCGGCGGAACCGGACTCGCCCATGGCGACCCGCACGACGATGTACCCGATCAGCGCGTGGACGACGCCGCTGGCTGCCTGACCCACCCGGGCCACCCGTTCGAGAGGTGTGTTCTGCGCGGCGTCGGCCGCCCCGATCTCCATGTCCTACCAGGCCTGACCGGCGAGGACGTCGGCGGTCGCACCGTCGATCGACTCACGGATGATGTCGGCGTGGCCGGCGTGCCGCGCCCACTCCTCGATCTGGTGCAGCAGCAGGAACCGCACCGTGAACGGCACACCCTGGCCCAGGTAGCGCGCCACGTCGTCGGGGATGTCGACGACGCGATCCAGGTTCGGTTCGTCGCGGACCAGTTGTGCGAGGCGTGCCGCGGCCGCATCGAGCTTCGCGATCTGATCCGTGACGGTCTCGTCGTCGCCGACGAGCCAGCCCGATGTCCATGCCTCGACCGGGTCGTCGGGGCGGCTGTTGGTTCCGGCGAGGCGGTCGGCGGCGGCCACCTCGCCGTCGACGACGTGCGCGAGCAGCGACGCCAGGCTCATCGACGACGCGCTCGGCACCGAGCGTGCCTGTTCGTCGGTGAGCCCGGATACCGCGTTGCGGAACGCGTCGTGCTGGTTGCCGAGGATCTTGAGCAGCAGATCGGATTCGGTGGGGATGCTCATGCTTCGAGTATCGGGGCGAACGCGGACGAATACTTTCCGGAATCGGCAAACTGGGTGCGATACAGCTGCTCGTAGCGGCCACCGGCCGCGAGCAGCTCGGTGTGCGTACCACGTTCGACGATGCGCCCGCCCTCGACGACCAGGATCTGGTCGGCGGCCCGGATCGTCGACAGCCGATGCGCGATGACCACCGAGGTCCGGCCGGCCAGTGCTTCGGTCAACGCCTCCTGCACCGCGGCCTCCGAGGTGGAATCCAGGTGCGCGGTGGCCTCGTCGAGGATCACGACGCGCGGGTGTGCGAGCAACAGCCGCGCGATCGTCAGCCGCTGGCGTTCACCACCGGAGAGCCGGTACCCGCGTTCGCCGACGACGGTGTCCAGTCCGTCCGGCAACGAGGCGATCAGATCGTGCAGCCGGGCCCGGCGCAGCGCGTCCCATAGTTCGTCCTCGGTGGCCGTCGGCCGGGCCAGCAGCAGGTTCGCCCGCACCGACTCGTGGAACAGGTGCCCGTCCTGGGTGACGAGGCCGACCGTGGCACGGATCGACGAGGCCTTCAGCTCCCGCACGTCGATGCCGTTCAGCAGCACCTGTCCGGAATCCACGTCGTACAGTCGCGGAATCAGCTGTGCCACCGTGGATTTTCCTGCACCGGACGAGCCGACCAGCGCCACCATCTGTCCCGGTTCGACGCGGAAATCGATGTCGTGCAGCACGGTTTCTCCGCCGCGGGTGTCCAGGACCGCGACCTCCTCGAGCGACGCCAGTGACACTTTGTCGGCGGAGGGGTAGGCGAAGCTCACGTTGCGCAGTTCCACCGACACCGGTCCCGGCGGCACGTCGCGCGCGCCGGGGGCCTCGACGATCAGCGGTTTCAGGTCGAGCACCTCGAAGACCCGCTCGAAGCTGACCATCGCGCTCATGACATCCATCCGGGCGCTGGCCAGGGCCGTGAGCGGCGAATACAGGCGGGTCAGCAGCATCGCCATCGACACCACCGAGCCGGCGTCGAGCTGCCCGCGCAGAGCGTAGAAGCCGCCGAGGCCGTAGACGAGCGCGAGCGCCAGCGCCGAGACGAGGGTCAGCGCGGTGACGAAGACGGACTGCAGCATCGCCGTGCGGACTCCGATGTCGCGCACGCGCCGGGCCCGGACCGCGAACTCGGCGGATTCGTGGTCCGGCCGGCCGAACAGCTTGACCAGCGTGGCGCCCGGGGCGGAGAACCGCTCGGTCATCTGGGTGCTCATCACCGAATTGTGGTTCGCGGCTTCACGACTCAACCGGGCGAGACGAGTTCCCATGTGCCGCGCGGGAATCACGAAGATCGGCAACAGTAGCAGTGCGAGAAGTGTGATCTGCCAGGAGATCCCGATCATCACGACGAGGGTGATGACGAGTGTGACGATGTTGCCGACGACGCCGGAGAGGGTGTCGCTGAAGGCACGCTGCGCGCCGATGACGTCGTTGTTCAGCCGGCTGACCAGCGCACCGGTGCGGGTGCGGGTGAAGAACGCGATGGGCATGCGCTGGACGTGGTCGAACACGGTGGTGCGCAGATCCAGGATCAGGTCCTCGCCGATGCTCGCCGACAACCAGCGGTTCGCGATCGCCAGTCCGGCCTCGACGATCGCGATGCCGGCGATGAGCACCGCCAACCCGAGGACCACGGACAACGCGGCATGATCGACGATGGCGTTGACCACCCGGCCGGCCAGCACCGGTGTCGCCACCCCGAGCGCCGCGATCACGACGCTGAGCACCAGGTAGAACAAGATGTTGCGGCGATGCGGACGGGCGAACGCGCCGATCCGGCGCAGGCTTTCACGTGAGAACGGCCGACGGTCGTTGTGCGCGTGCATCGCGTTGTACATCGCGTTCCACGCGGTGATTTCCATGCTCATCTCGCGGAGCCTCCCTCTCTCGTAGCCCCGACCGTAGAACCTCGAGCAGGCTCGAGGTCAAGGGTAGTCGGCGACACTCCTGGCCCACAGTGTGTCGCTCGGGCGCATCGCCGTAGTGGTAATCTCGCCCGGCCGGAGGGGGAGCCGGAAGGACGCGAATACGCCGTTCGATCAGTGGGGGGATCTTGGAATCGTGACCAGTGCTGTGCCGAACGGACCTGCCGGATTCGTCGACGACTACGTGGAAGCAATGCTGGGTGTGCCGTCGGACGGCTCGTCGGCGGACACGGTGAATCCCGGACCGCCGAGCGGCATCGAGCTCTTACGGGTGAATCCGGAAGAACTCGCGAGATTGTCCGGATTGTTCGATTCGACATCGGATTCGATCGAAGAGCTTGCGGAGCGTCTCGGAAGCGGAGACTCGGTGGTGCGCTTTCCTGGATGTCTTATCGCACAGGTGAGTACGGCTGTGGCTGGGGCGCTGAATGCAGCTGCCGTCGCCACCGCAGACCGGATCGCGTACATGTCGAGTGTCGCGAGGGGATCGGCGGGGGATTACCACGTCGCCGACGGTACGTTCGCAGCGCAGCTCGCTGCCGTGGGGGAGCTTCGGTGACCCCGACCCGGTCTCAGATAGAGATGTGGAAATCGTCGGATCTGTCCCTGACGGTTTCGAACCTGGACGGGGCTCGCCGATCGATCGTCGATCCGGTGGAAACCATGCGCAGCGACGTTCCGCTGGATTCGGAGGCACTGACGACATTTCATACCGTGAACGGAGACATAGTTCTCGCTCCTGGCCCAGAGGGCGTCGGTGTTGCCGCGCAGATCGGGAACTATCCGTCTTTGGAGATATTTCAGGATTCGGCATCCGGCAGTACGCAACAGATCTACGTCGACCCGGCTGACAGCGGCTCGAAATGGGGCCCGCTGGGCAACCTACCGTTCGATCACACTGTGGGTGACTACTCGTCGGCCACAGAACGTTTCGATGATGTGCAGTCCATGGCGCTCCGAGAAGTGAACTTCACGTGGGCGCACGGAGGAGGGTCGTGAGGCAGATGATTGTGACTGGACCGCTCTTGAAGCCCCGCGTGGCCACCGACGGGCTGTTCTGGGGCATGGCGACGGTAATGGTGCCCATCACGCTCGCGTCCGCGATCGGGATTGCCGTATTCGTCTTCGAGGCGTTCCGGATGGAAGACACGGGTGAGCCCGAGCTACTCGCGGCGTTGGGTGTTCTCGCGGTAGTCCTGATACCGCCCGCATCAGCGGTGTGGGTGCGGACCGCGTCCCGGATCCGGGCCGGGATCGCGTTGGGGGTTGCGGTGGGATCGCTGGTTGCGGTCTACGGCGGTGTGATTCTGGTGGTGCGGTAGCGGTGGCAGACGAGCCCCGGATTGCGATCGGACGAGTGTTCGGCCCGGCAAGTCTGATCGGTGTTGTTGCCGGGATTTTGATCCAAGCGACCGTACCGTTCTGGGTTCCACGCGAATTCGGATGGACCGCGCTGGCCTTCCCCCTCGTCTTCGGTCTTGGCTCTTGCTTCTTCCCCGGCCGCGTGCGCAATCTCGGCAGCGGGTTGGTCGTGTCGTCGGCGGCACTACCGCTGTCGATTCTTGCGATGTGGACCGCCGGGGCGATCCTGCACGCGATGCGGTATTGACCGAGGTCGACGCGGCCTGCCCTACGGGCGCGCCACGTCGATCACGAGGCGGGTCGGGCCGGTCAGGGAGTACACCGAGAACGGCGTGTCGGGATCCTTGATCCCGATGAACGACTGGGTGACGCCCTCGAACACACCTGCGCCGTTGACCTCGACGACCGAGCCGCCGGGCGCCGCGAGCACCGGTTGAGGGCCGGCGTACTGCTCGACGCCGCTGTCGAACGGGTAGGCGGAACCGTCGATGAGAACCTGCAGGATCGCGCCGCCCGCGACCGCCACCTCGTTTCCGCTGCCGTCCTGCACGGCACGGTCGACGTAAGCGACGCGCCAGCCCGGTGCGCCGCTGCCGCCGAGTTCGTAGACCACGCGATCGAAGCCGTCGTGGGTGCCGGTGCGGATGTCGGTGACCGTCAGCTTCGAGCCGGGCGCTGCCGGTGCCGACTTGGCGGCCGCGTCGACGGGGAGATTCTTCGCCGCCGCGGGCGCGGTGGTGGTCGGGATCGTGCCGGCCGACGCCGGCGGCGCGGGGCTCTGCGAATCGGCGCACCCGGCCAGGCTCAGGGCCGCGACAGCGGCAACGGCGACGACGGCGACGCGGCGGTGGTTCATGAGATCGATGTTACGGCTGTGATCCGTAGGAACCGGGGATTGGCGAGGTCGCGGCCCGTGCGTCGTAACGTTCGCGATTGGCGAGCACCTCGTCCATATTCGCTTCCGCCCACGCCTTCACCTGCTTCATCAGCGCGTGGAGCGACAGGCCGAGCTCGGTCGGTTCGTACGTGACGGTCACCGGCACGGTGGGTGTGACGGTGCGCGTGACCAGCCCGTCACGCTCGAGGTTGCGCAACGTCTGCGTGAGCATCTTCTGGCTGACGCCCGCGAGGTGCCGGGACAGTTCCGAATACCGTAGCGAACGGGGTGCGCCGGTCTCGTCCCCGAGGGCCGCGAGCACCAGGGCGACCCACTTGTCGGAGATTCGATCGAGCAATCGGCGGCTGGGGCACGCAGCCAGGTACGCGTCGTATTCGAGCTTGGCCTGTGCCCGCTTCTCGGCCGCGGTCGTCGTCGCCATCGTCGGCTCCTCACCGTAACTGAAGTAAGTTACGCACTCTCGAGTGCCTACTTACCAATAGAGAGTAGCTCTACGAAAGTGGTGTGTGCCAGACGAAAGCGAACTCTCCGACGAGGAGGTAGCCATGAGCGCCACCGAACTCCGCACCATCACCACGTACCGTGCCGCTGTCGTCCGCACGCCCGGCGCGCCCGACGCCGTCGAGATCGTCGAGGTCCCGCTCCCCGAACCCGGCCCCGGCGAGGCCCGCGTCCGGGTTGCCGCGGCCTCCGTCAACCCCGTCGACCTCACGACCGCGTCCGGATGGTTCCACGAACGGGGACTGATCGATCAACCCGAACACACCGGCACGGGCTGGGATTTCGCCGGAACCGTCGCGGTCGCCGGCCCCGGTGTCGACCTGGCCGTCGGCACCCGGGTCGCCGGATTGGTCACCGGTTTCGACCGGGCCGTCGGGACACACGCCGAGTACGTGCTCGTGCCCGCGGCGGACCTCGCCGTGGTGCCCGACGATCTGGGCCTCGTCGAGGCATCGACGGTGCCGCTCAACGGCCTCGCCGCCGCGCAGATCGTCGACCTGCTGGGGGACGCACCGGTCGACGGGAGGCTGCTGGTGACCGGCGCGGCCGGCGCGGTCGGCGGATACGTCACGGCGCTCGCCCAGGATCGCGGCTGGCGCGTGACCGGCCTGGCCAGAGCATCGGACGAGGAGTACGTGCGCGGCCTCGGTGCCGAATTCACGACGGCCGCAGAACCCGGCTGGGACGCGGTGGCCGACTGCGCGGGCCTGCAGGACGAAGGTCTCGCCCTGATTCGGAACGGCGGGCGCTACGTCGGTGTGCGGCCGGGCGGGGAGCCCACCGCCGAACGCGGAATCTCCGTCGCCGCGGTGTCCGTGCAGGCCGACGGTGCTCGTCTCGCCGAGCTGCTCGCCCGGACGGCGACCCGCGAACTGCCCGCCCGTGTGCACGCCGTCGTACCGCTCGACCGGGCCGCCGATGCCTACCGGGCGGCGGGCGGGAGCGGGGTGCGCGGCCGCTGGGTGCTGACGCCCTGACGGTAACGGCGGGGGTTGACGGCACGCCGCGAACGGGCGGACAATTCAACAGACGATGATTTCATCGATCGATGAATTGAGAATCCCATGGATACCTCGACTCCCGCCGTCGACATCCGTAATCTGAACGTCCGCCGCGGCCCCCACCGGGCACTCGAGGACGTGACCGTCACGATTCCCCGCGGCTCGGTCACCGGACTTCTCGGCCCCTCCGGATGCGGCAAGACAACCCTGATGCGGTGCATCGTCGGCACCCAGATCATCGAGTCCGGCACGGTCACCGTGCTCGACCGGCCCGCGGGGGAGGCGAACCTGCGCCGGCGCGTCGGATACGTGACCCAGGAACCCAGCGTCTACCCCGATCTGACCGTCGCCAAGAACGTCGCCTATTTCGCCGCCCTCTACGGGAGGTCCGGCGCAGTGGTCGACGAGACGATCGCGGCCGTCGGGCTGAGCAGCCATTCCAAGCAGCTCGCCGGGAATCTGTCCGGCGGACAGCTCGGCAGAGTGTCGCTGGCGTGCGCGTTGGTCGGGGACCCGGAACTGCTCGTGCTCGACGAACCGACCGTCGGGCTCGATCCGGTGCTGCGTGTGGAGCTGTGGGACCACTTCCACATGCTCGCCGATCGCGGTGTGACCCTGCTGATTTCGAGTCACGTGATGGATGAGGCAGACCGCTGCGCACAGCTGCTGCTGCTGCGCGAGGGGCGGTTGCTCGGCAAGCTCACTCCCGGTGACCTCCGGGAGCAGACCGGCGAATCGCGGCTCGAGGACGCCTTTCTGCGGCTGATCAGGACTCGGGAAGGAGCGCAGTCGTGAATGTCACCATCTACGCCGCGACGACGACGCGGATCCTGCGGCAGTTGCGGGCCGACCATCGCACCGTGGCGATGCTCGTGCTGGTTCCGAGCCTGCTGATGACGCTGCTGTACTTCATCTACCGGAACGTGCCCGCCCCGCCGGTGGGTCCGACCCTGTTCGACCGGATCGCGATCACGATGCTCGGGATCCTGCCGTTCGTGGTGATGTTCCTCGTCACGTCCATCGCGATGCAACGCGAGCGTTCGTCGGGCACCCTCGAGCGGCTGCTGACCACGCCGCTCGCCAAGTTCGACCTGCTCGCCGGGTACGGCAGCGCGTTCTCACTCGCGGCCGCCGTGCAGGCCGGGCTCGCGTGCCTGATCACGTTCGGGTTTCTCGGCCTGACCGCGGCGGGCAGCGTCGCGTGGGTCATCTTCATTGCGGTGCTCGACGCCGTGCTCGGTGTCTCCCTGGGGTTGCTGTGCAGTGCGTTCGCCCGCACCGAATTCCAGGCGGTGCAGTTCATGCCGGTGCTCGTCATTCCCCAGTTGCTGCTGTGCGGGCTGCTGGTGCCGCGGGATCAATTGCCCATTGTGCTGCAGTGGATCAGCAACGTGCTGCCGTTGAGCTACGCCGTCGAGGCCCTACAGCAGGTCGCCGCTCATTCCGGGGTGACCGCGGTGATGGCGCGCGATCTGATCGTGGTCGCAGGATTCGTCGTTGTCGGATTGTGGCTGGCCGCGGCCACCCTGCGCCGCCGGACGCCGTGACCGCAACGCGGCCGGGCCGGCGCCCCGGCAACTCCGGCAGCCGGGACCGCATCCTCGAATCGGCACGAGAGCTGTTCGCGGACAACGGGTTCGGAAAGACGACCATCCGGGCGATCGCGGCCCGCGCCGAAGTGGATGCCGCGCTGGTGCACCACTATTTCGGCAACAAACACGCGCTGTTCGTCGCGGCGATCGCGCTGCCCGTCGATCCCGACGACGTGCTCGCACCCGTGCGCGCGGGGCCCGTCGACGAGATCGGCCCGCGGTTGGCGACTGCGCTGCTCGGCGTGTGGGACTCCCCGCACCGTGACGCGATCATCGCCGTCTTCCGCACCGTGATCGGTGGGGGCGGCGACGTGGGTCTGCTGCGAACCTTCCTGCTGGACATCGTCTTCGACGAAATTGTGCCCCGGGTGGACCACCCGGCGGGCACCGGGCCGCTGCGCGTCGAACTGGTCGCCTCGCAGATGGCCGGGCTCATGGTGATGCGGTACATCCTGCGGATCGAACCGCTGGCGTCGCTGCCCGCCGGCCGTGTCGTCGAGATCGTCGGACCGACCCTGCAGCGCTATCTCACCGGCGACGTGGGCTGCTAGCCCCATTAGCCCAACGCTTCACGCAGATAGGCGATGTCGTCGGCCATCCCGTCCTCGGGTGTTTCGAGGACGATCGGGGCGCCGGCCGCGGTGGCGACCTCGACGAGCAGCGCGGGATCGATCTGCCCGTCCGCGAGGTTCGCGTGCCGGTCGCGGGCCGAATCGAACTCGTCGCGCGAATTGTTCAGGTGCACAAGGTCGATGCGTCCGGTGACCGCGCGCACCCGCTCGACGACGTCGACGAGATCCTCACCGGCCGCCCAAGCGTGGCAGGTGTCGAGGCAGAATCCGGCGCCGTAGTCGCCGATGGCGTCCCACAACCGGCCGATCGCGTCGACGTAGCGGGCCATCGCGAAGTCCCCGCCCGCGGTGTTCTCCACGAGGATCGGCACCCCGAAGCCGCCCTTGTCTTCCTGGCGTTCGAACAGTTTCCGCCAGTTCTCCACCCCGGCCGCGACGTTCTCGCCCTCGCGGACGTGCCCGCCGTGCACGACGAGGCCGAACGCGCCGATCGCGGCGGCGGCCGCGGCATGCTCGGCGACCGCCTTGCGCGACGGCATCCGCAGCCGGTTGTTCAAGCTCGCGACATTGATGACGTACGGCGAGTGCACGACCACGTCGATGTCGGATGCCAGGATCTGCTCGGCGCGCGGATGCGGTCCGGGCGTGTCCCATTTCTGCGGGTCGGTGAGGAAGACCTGCACCAGGTCCGCGCCGAGACGTTCACCCTGGCCGGTCGGATCGTCGTCCCGACGGACGTGTGCGCCTATCCGCATGGGCTCCAGCGTAACGCCGGAGCCTGCCTACGCTTCGGGTTCTCCGACCGGGATGGTCGCACCGAGTTCGTTGTCGTGGCCGCACGCGCACCCGTCGCCGCAGCCGCCGCCACCGCACCCACCGGCGTACGAGTCGTCGTCGGCGTCGCAGTCGAGGACGCCGCGGAACCGGGCCGCGAAGTCGTCGTCGACCTCGTGGGTGAGCTCGTGGATCTCGCCGATCAGGTTCACCAGGTGCTGCGGAGCGAACGGGTCGGCGTCGAGGATCGTCGACACCAGCAGGTGACCCTGCTGGAAGCTGAAGCGCAGGCGCGGCCACTCCTCGGACAGCTCGGCGACCAGCGCGGCCGTGTTGCCCCCGCCGTCGACGTCGCTCAGCAGCGACGACCACACGTGCAGCTCCGGGGAGTCCTCGGCCACCGTGACGTACACGCCGAACCCGTGGACCGGGATCGCGATGTCGCCGTCCTCGTCGGTCTCGGGCGCGCTGCCGAGCAGTTCCGCCAGGGCACGGATGCTCAGGTCGATCAGCTGCTGCCGTTCCTCGGTCGCCACGGCGAGGTCGCCGTCGAGGCGGATCGGGCCGTCGTGCGTGTCGTGCTCGGTCATCGTTTCCTCCCGGTGGGCGCCGACGCGGGTGGTACGGCCTCGACGCACGAGCCTAGGCGATCGCCGCGGACGTGAGCAGTGCAGGTCCGGCCCGGTTACCGATCACCGGGACGGCGCGCCCCGTCGGCCCGGCGAATCTGTTTGCATACCCGACGGCACGCAACAACACCTCTGCGCGAAAGCACGGAAAGGTCGTCCATGGGCACACTCGAGGGCAAGGTCGCGTTCATCACCGGGGCCGGGCAGGGCGTCGGGCAGGGGGTGGCGTTCGCGCTGGCCCGCGAGGGTGCCTCGATCGCCGTGACCGGCCGCACCGAATCCAAGCTCGTCGACACCGTCGAGCAGATCCGGGCGTTCGGGGGCACCGCCGAGCCGATCGTGTGCGACATCGCGGACACCACCGCGATCACCGCCGCGATCGAACGGACCGTCGAGCTGTTCGGCGGCGTCGACGTCCTCGTCAACAACGCGAGCCTCAACCCACTCGGCCCTCTGCTCGAGCTCACCCCCGGACTGATGGCGAAGGCCTACGCGTCCGGCCCGATCGCCGCGCTGCACGCCATGCAGACCGTGTACCCGATCATGAAGGAACGCGGCGGCGGCAACATCGTCAACATGGTCACCTCCGCCGCGGTGCGGTGGGACACCAGCGGCTACGGCGGATACGCGTCCGTCAAGGAGGCCCTGCGGTCGCTGACCCGCACCGCCGCCTCCGAGTGGGGGCCGGACAACATCCGGGTCAACGCGATCGCCCCGCACGCCCTGTCGCCCGGACTGAAGTGGTGGACGGAGAACCGACCGGAGGAAGCCGCCGCGTTCGTCGCGAGCATTCCGCTGCGCCGCATCGGCGACTGCGAGGCCGACATCGGACGCGCGGTCGCGTGGATCGTGAGCGACGATGCCCGCTATCTCACCGGCGCGACCGTCCCGCTCGACGGCGGTCAGGCCCGCTGGGGCTGACCACCCGGGCACCCCCGGGGACCAGGATCAGGGTGGTCCCCGATGGTGCCCGACCCGGGCACCCGGGAAGATGGAGCCCATGTCACTTCACAGCGCCGCAGCCGCTCGCGCCATCAACCTGAAGAAAATCTACGGAACCGGGGAGACCGCTGTCCACGCGCTCGCCGGTGTGACCGCCGATTTCGCGGCGGGGGAATTCACCGCCATCATGGGCCCGTCCGGCTCGGGCAAGTCGACGCTCATGCACTGCCTCGCCGGTCTCGACGCCGCCACCTCGGGGTCGGTGCTCATCGGCGACACCGACCTGACGTCGCTGTCCGACAAGCAGATGACCCAGCTGCGACGCGACCGCATCGGGTTCGTGTTCCAGGCGTTCAACCTGGTGCCGACCCTGACCGCACTCGAGAACATCACGCTGCCGCTCGACATCGCCGGCCGCAAGGTCGACCGCGACTGGCTCGACACCGTCGTGTCCCGGCTCGGGCTCGGCGAGCGCCTGGATCACCGCCCGGGCGAGCTGTCCGGCGGCCAGCAGCAGCGCGTGGCCTGCGCCCGCGCCCTCGCCGGCCGGCCCGACATCATCTTCGGTGACGAACCGACCGGCAACCTGGACTCGCGGTCGTCGGGTGAGGTCCTGTCCATCCTGCGGGCGTCCGTCGACGAGTTCGGCCAGACGGTCGTCATCGTCACCCACGACCCCACCGCGGCGAGCTACGCGGACCGCGTGGTGTTCCTCGCCGACGGCAGCATCGTCGACGAACTGCGCGATCCGACCGCCGACGCCGTGCTCGACCGCATGAAGCGCTTCGACACCACCACCACGGTGTCCGCGCCGGAATTCGCGGCGGAATAGAGGACACGTCACACATGTCGAATCCCATCACCAAAGTTGCCTTGCGCAACATCGCCGCACACAAGGTGCGGCTGCTGCTGACGGTGCTGTCCGTGGTGCTCGGCACCGCGTTCGTCACCGGGTCGTTCGTGTTCACCGACACCCTGCAGCGCACGTTCGACAGCATCTTCGCCGACGTCGCCAAGGGCGTGGACGTGCGTGTCGGCACCGAACAGTCGGGCGCCAGCGGTGTCCCGGTCCAGGACATCGACGTGATCGCGGCCGTGCCGGGCGTCGAGGCCGTGGTGCCCGCCTACAGCGGCGGCGTCATCGTCCTCGACTCGGAGGGTGCCGCGATCCAGACCGGTGGAGCCCCCGCGGAGGGTTCCGCCTACCTGCCGCCGGACCGCGAGCTCGGCGACCCCGAGACGTTCGTCGCCGGCGGCCCGCCGGTCGCCGCCGGGCAGATCGCCCTGAATTCGAGCGCCGCCACCCGCGGCAATCTCGCGGTCGGGGACGCGACGAAGGTGCTCACCTCCTCCCGCGGCATCGTGCCCGTCACCGTGAGCGGCATCTACGACATCGAGACCGACACCGGCGGCTACGTCGGCGCGCTGTTCACCGAGCAGCAGGCCCGCGACCTGTTCACCGACGGCCGGCACGTGCAGTACGTGGACGTCGCCTCCGACGGCAGCGTGTCGCCGGAACAGTTGCGCGACGAGGTCGCCGCGGCCCTGCCCGATCTGAAGGTGCAGACCGGCGCCGAGGTCACCGAGGAGGTCAAGTCCGACGTCGAGCAGGCACTGAGCTTCCTCAACTACTTCCTGCTCGCGTTCGGGGCGATCGCCCTGCTGGTCGGCACGTTCATCATCTACAACACCTTCTCGATGATCGTCGCGCAGCGGCTGCGCGAACTGGCGCTGCTGCGCGCGATCGGTGCCAGCCGCCAGCAGGTCGGACGCTCGGTGACCCTCGAGGCCCTCGTGGTCGGTGTGGTCGGCAGCGCCCTCGGCATCGCCGCCGGCGTCGCCCTGGCCTACGGGCTGCGCGCCGCGCTCAACGCCGCGGACATCGGGCTGCCGTCCGGGCCGCTGCAGCTGGCGCCGCGCACGGTGATCATCGCGCTGCTGGTCGGTGTCGTCGTCACCGTCGTCAGCGCGTACGCCCCGGCCCGCCGGGCCACGAAGGTTCCGCCGGTCGCCGCGATGCGCGAGGAATCGACGGCCACCGTCGAGTCACTGCGGCTGCGCACGATCGTCGGTGCGGTCGCGGCCGTCGCCGGTGTCGTCGGCGTCGTGATCGGTGCGCAGGGGACCGGCGGCGGCGCCGCCGCGACCGTCGGGGTCGGCGCCCTCGGGCTGATCCTCGCGGTTCTTCTCGCCGCCCCGGCGCTGTCGAAGCCGATCGTCGGCGCGCTCGGCGCCGTGTTCGCCCGCCCGTTCGGCGCGATCGGCCGCCTGGCACGCACCAACGCCGCGCGGAACCCGCGGCGCACCGCGGCGACGGCGTTCGCGCTGACCCTCGGCCTGATGCTGGTGTCGGTCATCGCCGTGTTCGGTGCGTCCGCCAAATCCAGCGTGAACACCCTCGTCGACACCGGCGTCAAGTCCGAGTTCATGCTCATGGGCCCGCAGATGATGGGCGTGCCGGCGGGCGCGGAGACCGCGGCCGCGGGTGTCCCCGGGGTCACCGAAGCCGTCGGCGTGTACGGGGTGCAGGCGAAGGTCGGCGACGACAACGAGTTCGGCGCGGCCATGTCCGGACCGGTCGACGACGTCCTGTCCCTGGACATCACCGCCGGCACCGAACAGCTCGCGGCCGACGAGATGCTGGTCTCGGTGGACACCGCGGACAAGCACGGCCTGCAGGTGGGCTCGACGGTGCCGATGACCAACCGGGACGGCGACACCGTCGAGACGACGGTTGTCGGCATCTTCGAGGACAACCAGGTCGTCGGGCCGTGGGTGCTCTCGCCGGACATGCTCGACCGGTTCGTCCCGGCCGCCTCGCGTGCCCCGATGGTGGTGCTGCTCAACACCGCGGACGGCAGCGATCCGGAGGCGGTCCGCACCGGGCTCGAGGACGCGACCAAGCAGTTCGTCGTGGTGCAGGTCCTCGACCGCGAACAGTTCAAGGGTCAGCAGGCAGCGCAGATCGATACGCTGCTCGCCGTCCTCTACGGGCTGCTGGCCCTCGCCGTGGTCATCGCGATCCTCGGCATCGTCAACACCCTGGCGCTGTCGGTGGTGGAACGGCGACGGGAGATCGGGATGCTGCGCGCGGTCGGCATGCAGCGTGCCCAGGTGCGCCGCACCATCTACCTCGAGTCGTTGCTCATCGCCGTCTTCGGCGCCGTGATCGGTCTGGTGCTCGGCCTGGTGTTCGGGTGGGGCTTCGTCCGCACCCTGGCCGATCAGGGCCTCGGCGAGATCACCGTTCCGTGGATCCAGGTGCTGGCCATGCTGATCGGATCCGGTGTCGTCGGTGTCCTGGCCGCCCTGTGGCCGGGTGCCCGCGCGGCGAAGACGCCCCCGCTCGAGGCGATCGCCGACGTGTAACCGCCCGAAGAAGGACGGTTTTCCACAACCGCACGATTCATCCACAGGCAACCGGCCCGCGACGCTCGTCGCGGGCCGGTTGTCGTTGCCCTCCTCTACAGTCCGGTTCGGGGGGTGAGAGCGGATGGACATCCGGCAACTGCAGCAATGGAATCCGGACGCGCTCGAGAAGTTCGGCGGCACACTCGGGGCGTTCGCCGGGCGGATCGAGAACGTCGGTGTCGACGTCGGCGCGGCCGGCAGCTTCGGCGAGGCGTGGATCGGAACAACCTCCGACACCGCCGCCGGGAACATCGCGCGGACCGGCAAACGCATTGCCGACCACGCGGATTCGTATCGGAGGGTGGGACGGTGCGCCTCGGACTGCGCGCCGAGACTCCGGCTGCTGCGCGGCCGGC
>NZ_JBMBTE010000055.1:0-34356 GCF_048897285.1 Rhodococcus sp. O3 | reverse complement strand
GGCGCTGGCTCGCCGAAGCGGGTGCGTCGGCACCCACGGACCGGACGTTGCGGGCCGTCGACGACCTGATCGGACGCTGGCGAGGGCAGGGTCCCGTGGCGGTCGGACGTGGGCCGGGACCGGGGACCAGGTTGGTCGTGTCGCGTCGGCGTGGCAGGCTGGTCATGGTGTTCGTCGACCAGCAGCGGTGTGCGGACGACTGACGGAAGGGCAGGAACGAACCGGTGTACGAGAGCGACATTGCGTCGGTATTGATCTCCGAAGAGCAGATCAAGGAACGCACGGCCGAGCTGGCCGAGTCCATTGCCAAGCGTTATCCGGTGGGTGCGCCCGAGGGCGACCTTCTGCTCATCGGCGTGCTCAAGGGTGCGATCTTCTTCATGACGGACTTCGCCCGCGCACTGCCCATCCCCACCCAGATGGAGTTCATGGCGGTCAGCTCGTACGGGTCGTCGACGTCGTCGTCGGGTGTGGTGCGCATTCTGAAGGACCTCGACAAGGACATCGCGGGCCGTCACGTGCTCATCGTCGAGGACATCATCGACTCCGGCCTCACGCTGTCGTGGCTGATCCGCAACCTGTCCTCGCGCAATCCGGCGTCGCTCGAGGTGGTGACGCTGCTGCGCAAGCCCGAGGCCGTCAAGATCGACGTGCACGTCGCCGATGTCGGCTTCGACATCCCGGACGAGTTCGTCGTCGGCTACGGCCTCGACTACGACGAGCGGTACCGCGACCTTCCGTACATCGGCACCCTCGACCCGAAGGTCTACTCGAGCTGACGGTCTACTCGAGCCGACGTCGGTGTCGCAGCCTTTCAATGCCGCAGCGCTGTCAATGCCGCAGCGCGACGGTGCGGCGTAGGGCCTCGAGGTCCTGTTCCATGAGCCGGAACAGCCAGTACACCAGCACGAACGCGGCGATGCTACCGACGGACAGCACCCGCACCGCGACCAGCACCTGCGGGATCTCGTAGGCGGTCAGGAACGTCACCCCGGCAACCCCGACGAGTGGGACCGCCGCAGCGAGCGCCAGGTAGCGGACGCTGCGGCGGTGCAGCCCTTCGAGTTCCCGGGCGTCGATAGCGTCGGTGGATCCGTGCGGCAGGAACGCCGGATACAGCGACCGCACGACATAGAAGGCGACGAAGAAGAACGGGTACGCCACGGCGATCGCGCCGCACACCACCATCGACGTGACGAAGTGCGTCGCGGCGCGCGTGTCGATCTCCCCGGTGATCACACTCAGCGCGACGGGGAAGGCGATGCCGGCGAGGATCCACAGGCTGATCACGACCGCCGCGACTCGGTCGCTGAACAGCAGTGCGTCGTGTCGGGTGCGGGCCAGGGTGACGGCGTCGTAGGTGCGTCCACGCTGCAATCCGCGCGGCACGGTGATCAGGCGACGGCCCAGATACACGATCACCAGGGCGCCGAGGGGGAACAGCGTCGCATTCACGATCAGTGACACGACCTCGAAGTTGTGCCTCGCGTCCGGCGGTAGCTTCTCGATGATCAGCGACGAGTTGTGCTGGTAGTTGTAGAGCGCTGCGAGGGCGTTGGGAATCCCGATCGCGGCGACGAGGACCGGAACGACGGGTTTGCGCAACCGGGCTCGCCAGCTGTCCGGTGGGGGATCGACGAGGTCACGGGCGCGGTGGTCGAGGCACAGGTCGAGTTGCTGGGCCAGTTCCGTGCCCGACGACCAGCGGTCCGCCGGATTCGGTTCGAGGCATTTCGCGAGTACCCGCCGCAGTGTCTGCGGGCAGTCCGCGGGCAGTTTCGCCATCATCTCGGGGGTCAGGCCGCCGCGCCGGCGCCGCACCATCGTTTCGAGAGCCGGGAGAGTGTTCGTGTCGAGCGCCTCGCCCGGCTCCGGATCCCCCGGGCGGACGCCCGCCAGCAGCTCCCACAGCATCACTCCGAGGGCGTAGATGTCGCTGCGGGTGTCGAGGTCCGCGGCGGATCCCGGCAATCCCGGGTGGCACGCCTCGAGCTGTTCCGGCGACATGTAGGCGAGGGAACCGCCGAGGTAGGCGACGGGGGAGCTGCCCCCGACGGACTCGGCGTAGCTGATGTTGAAATCGGCCAGCTTCGGGACACCCTCCGCGGTGAGCAGCACGTTCGCGGGTTTGACGTCGCGGTGCAGCACCCCGCGACCGTCGGCGTAGGCGAGTGACTCCGCGAGTCGCCGTCCCAGCCACGCCACGGTTTCCGGCCACGTCAGCGATTCGAGTTCGCCGCGCACGGTCGATTCCGCCGGCCGTATCTCGCCCTTCTCCGCGAGGGTCTGGTCGATGACGTCGAGCAGCATGGAGCCGGCGCGCTGGTCCGGCGGGGTGTGCCGTACCCGGTGCAGCACGTGCAGCAGTGTCCCGCCCGGGACGTACTGCATGTACAGCAACCGCAGCCCCTGGTCCGGGAGGATCCGCTGGTCGAACACGCGGACGATGTAGTCGTGGTCGAGCTGGGCGAGGGTCTGCGCTTCGCTGCCCTGGTCGGGGGAGATCTTCACCGCGACGAGTCGCTGCATCGAGAGCTGGCGAGCCAGGAACACCCGGCCGAAGGCGCCGCGGCCGAGGCTGGTGAGCAGGTCGAAGTCGTCGATCCGCCGCCCGGCGCGCAGTTCGTCGACGGTGACGGGGACGCCGGGGGTCATCGGATCGGTCACGGCATCGGCGGCCCGGGTGACCTCCGCGGTGCGGGTGGGATCGAACCGGCCGGTGTCGGCGCCCGTGACCCGGGTGGTCTCGGCGCTCGGTATCTGAGTCGATTCGGTGTCGGACAAGGCGTGCGGATCCCGCTCGGCCATGCGAAATGATACCCACGCCCACGGCCCCTCCCGCAGGTGAAGTTGCTTCGCCGAACCGGCCGCGGTATGGGAACGCTGGGTCGGTCCGGGTCGTTGAAGCTCCCGAGGGGCGGGCTACGCACCGGCGACGACATCTGCACACGCGGTAATCTGGCTGTGGCCGGATCGTCACCGGTCGACGCACGCTCATCGACGATGACCGCACTGATGACCGCACTATCGAAAGGACCGGCCGGCCGGGCCGAACCTGTATGAATCGCAAGACAGTGTTCCGTAATCTGGCGATAGTCGCCGGCATTCTGTTGGTCATCTACGCCTTCAGTTACTTCGGGAACGACACGCGTGGATTCACCAAGGTCGACACCTCGGTGGCCCTCGCGCAGCTCGACTCGAAGAACGTCTCCAAGGCCCAGATCGACGACCGCGAACAGCAGGTCCGGTTGTGGCTGAACAGCGGAAACGACGCCACCGAGAACCAGACGCAGATCCTCGCGAAGTATCCGGCCTCGGCGTCGGAACAGATCTTCGACAAGGTCGCCGCGTCGGGCGCCGCCGAGTTCGACACCGCCGTCACCCAGGAGAGCTGGCTGACGTCGATCCTGCTGTTCGTCGTTCCGATGATCATCCTGCTCGGCGTGTTCTTCTTCATGATGACGCGCATGCAGGGCGGCGGCCGCGGCGGCATGATGGGCTTCGGCAAGTCCCGCGCCAAGCAGCTCTCGAAGGACATGCCGAAGACGACGTTCGCCGACGTCGCCGGCGCCAACGAGGCCGTCGAAGAGCTGTACGAGATCAAGGACTTCCTGCAGAACCCGGCCCGCTACCAGGCGCTCGGCGCGAAGATCCCGAAGGGCGTGCTTCTGTACGGCCCGCCCGGTACCGGCAAGACGCTGCTTGCGCGCGCGGTCGCGGGTGAGGCCGGGGTTCCGTTCTTCACCATCTCCGGTTCCGACTTCGTCGAGATGTTCGTCGGTGTCGGCGCATCCCGGGTGCGCGACCTGTTCGAGCAGGCCAAGCAGAACAGCCCCTGCATCATCTTCGTCGACGAGATCGACGCGGTCGGCCGCCAGCGCGGTGCCGGTCTCGGCGGTGGTCACGACGAGCGCGAGCAGACCCTCAACCAGCTGCTCGTCGAGATGGACGGGTTCGGCGATCGGCAGGGCATCATTCTCATCGCCGCGACGAACCGCCCCGACATCCTCGACCCCGCGCTGCTGCGTCCCGGCCGTTTCGACCGCCAGATCCCGGTGACCAACCCGGACCTCGCCGGCCGCCGCGCGATCCTCCAGGTGCATTCCAAGGGCAAGCCGATCGACCAGAACGCCGACCTCGAAGGTCTGGCGAAGCGCACGGTCGGCATGTCCGGCGCCGACCTGGCGAACGTCGTCAACGAGGCCGCGCTGCTCACCGCCCGCGAGAACGGCACGGTGATCACCGAGGCGATCCTCGAGGAATCCGTCGACCGCGTGATCGGCGGTCCGCGCCGCAAGAGCCGCATCATCAGCGAGCACGAGAAGAAGATCACCGCCTACCACGAGGGTGGACACACCCTTGCCGCGTGGGCGATGCCCGACATCGAGCCCGTGTACAAGGTGACGATCCTTGCGCGCGGCCGCACCGGCGGTCACGCCATGACCGTTCCCGAGGACGACAAGGGCCTGATGACCCGGTCCGAGATGATCGCGCGCCTCGTCATGGCGATGGGTGGCCGCGCCGCCGAGGAACTCGTGTTCCACGAGCCCACCACCGGCGCGTCGTCCGACATCGACCAGGCCACCAAGATCGCGCGGGCGATGGTCACCGAGTACGGCATGAGCGCCAAGCTCGGTGCGGTCCGCTACGGGCAGGAACAGGGCGATCCGTTCCTCGGCCGGTCCATGGGACAGGCATCGGACTACTCGCACGAGGTGGCCCGCGAGATCGACGAGGAGGTCCGCAACCTCATCGAGGCGGCCCACACCGAAGCGTGGGCGATCCTCAACGAGTACCGCGACGCGCTCGACGCGCTCGCCGGGGAACTGCTCGAACACGAGACGCTCACCCGCAAGGACCTCGAGCGGATCCTCGCGTCCGTGGAGAAGCGTCCCCGTATCACCGCGTTCAATGATTTCGGCGATCGCGTCCCGTCGGATCGCCCGCCGATCAAGACTCCCGCGGAGCTCGCCGCCGAACGTGGTGAGCCGTGGCCGCCGCAGCCCGCGGTCCCGAACCTGGCGAAGCCGCAGCCGCAGCCCTCACAGCCGGTGGCACAGCAACCGCTGCCCCAGCAGCCGGTGATGCCGCATCCGGAACCGGCCCAGCAGCCGGAACCCTCCCGGTCGGCCGCGACGCAGCAGTACCCGCAGGCAAGCGGACCCGGCGGGTACGGGACTCCGCCGCAGGGCCCGGGCAACGGCTATCCCGCGCCGCAGCCCGTCCCCGCTTCCGAGCCGATGCCCGGTTTCCCGCAGCCCGGCCAGTACTCCGGCGGGCCGCGGCACGCGACCCGGCCCGACTACGGCGCTCCCGCAGGATGGTCGGCGCCGGGGTGGCCGCCGCAGGAGCCCGAACAGCCACGCAGCACGTACCCCGGCTACCCTCAGTGGACTCAGCCTGCGCGTCCCGCCGACGCCGGCGATCGGCAGGACGAGAATCAGCAGGCACCGGAGCCGCCGCCCACGCAGCCCTGGGAGGGGCCGAACGGCCCGAGCTGAGCCGATTTCAACGAGAGTGGAGGACGGTCGGGTGTCGGTGAACCACCTGGATAGCACTGGGACTGCCGTGACGGCGCCGGATGAAGGGGAGCAGCTGAGTCTGGCGACCGGCCGGGCCTTCGATCAGGCCCGGGCCGAAGCCGCGGTCCGCGAACTGCTCATCGCGGTCGGTGAGGACCCCGACCGGGAAGGACTGCTGGACACCCCGCGCCGCGTCGCGCGCGCATACCGCGAAGTGTTCGCCGGGCTGTACACGGATCCGGACGAGGTGCTCAACACGACGTTCGACGAGGGTCACCAGGAACTCGTCCTCGTCCGCGACATCCCGCTGTACTCCACCTGCGAACACCACCTGGTGTCCTTCCACGGCGTCGCGCACGTCGGCTACATCCCCGGCCCCACCGGGCGGGTCACGGGACTGTCCAAGCTGGCGCGGCTCGTCGACCTCTACGCGAAGCGCCCGCAGGTGCAGGAACGGCTCACCAGCCAGGTCGCCGACGCGATCGTCCGCAAACTCGATCCGCGCGGCGCGATCGTCGTCGTCGAGGCCGAACACCTGTGCATGGCGATGCGCGGCATCCGGAAGCCCGGCGCCAGCACCACGACGTCTGCGGTGCGCGGGTTGTTCCAGACCAGCTCGGCGTCCCGCGCCGAAGCCCTGGATCTGATCCTGCGCCGGTGAGCACGCTGCAGAACCTGGGACGCCCGGTCGTCATGGGTGTTCTCAACGTGACCAGCGATTCGTTCTCCGACGGTGGTCGCTACCTGGATCGCGACGCGGCGATCGCACACGGACTGGAACTGCGAGCGCTCGGCGTCGACATCGTCGACGTCGGGGGTGAATCGACCAGGCCGGGCGCGCAGCGTGTCGACGCCGAGGTCGAGGCGGGCCGCGTCGTCCCGGTGATCGAGGCGCTCGCCGCCGAAGGTGTCGTGACCAGCGTCGACACGATGCGCGCGTCGGTCGCCGAAGCGGCGATCGCGGCGGGCGTGACGCTGGTCAACGACGTGTCGGGTGGTCGTGCCGACGCGGACATGGCCACGGTCGTCGCGTCCGCGGGTGTGCCGTGGATCCTCATGCACTGGCGGCCGGCGGACGGATTCGTTCACGCCGGCGGTTCCACCCACTACGACGACGTCGTGCGCGAGGTGCGCGACGAGCTGCTCACCCAGGTGGACGTGGCCGTCGCCGCGGGGGTGGACCCGCAGGACCTGATCCTCGACCCCGGCCTCGGATTCGTGAAGCAGCCGGACCACAACTGGGAATTGCTGCGGCGGTTGCCGGAGCTGACCGAGCTCGGGTTCCCGGTGCTCATCGGCGCATCCCGCAAGCGTTTCCTCGGTTCGCTGCTCGCCGATTCCGAAGGCAATCCCCGCCCGCCCGCAGGACGCGAGGTCGCGACCGCGGTGGTGTCGGCGCTCGCGGTCACCCATGGTGCGTGGGGGGTGCGCGTGCACGACGTGCGGTCGTCGCTCGACGCGCTCGCGGTCGCGGGGGCCTGGGAGCGGGGAAGCGCGGCAGGAGAGGCGAAATGAGCGATCGGATCGAACTGCGCGGCCTGCGGGTGCGCGGCAACCACGGAGTGTTCGAGCACGAGAAGCGCGACGGTCAGGACTTCCTGATCGACATCGTCGTCTGGACCGATCTTGCGCCCGCGGCGGCGAGCGACGCCCTCGAGGACACGCTCCACTACGGGATCCTCGCCGAGCGCGCCGCCGCGATCGTCGCCGGCCCCGCCCGGGACCTGATCGAGACGGTGGCGGGGGAGATCGCCGACGACGTGCTCACCGACCCGCGGGTCGAGCGGGTCGAGGTCACCGTGCACAAGCCGTCCGCCCCCATCCCGCTGACGTTCGCGGACGTCGCGGTCGTGGTCGATCGGACGCGGCAGCCATGAGCCGGGCGGTGCTGTCCATCGGGTCGAACCTCGGGGATCGGCTCGCTCATCTGCGTTCGGTCACCGAGGCGCTGGGCGATCGGATCGTCGCGGTCTCACCCGTGTACACGACAGCGCCGTGGGGCGGAGTCGACCAGCAGGATTTTCTCAACGCCGTCGTGGTCGCCGACGACCCGGAGCTCGACAGTCGGGGCTGGCTGCGTCTCGGACAGCAACTCGAAGCCGCCGCCGACCGGGTGCGGGTGCAGCGGTGGGGGCCGCGCAGCCTCGACGTCGACGTGGTGACGTGCGACGAGATCGTCAGCGACGACCCGGAACTGACGCTGCCGCATCCGCGGGCGCATCAGCGCGCGTTCGTTCTGGTGCCGTGGCTCGACGTCGCGCCGGACGGCACGCTCACCGTCGGCGGTGAACGCCGGTCGCTGACGGACTGGCTCGCCGACCTCGACGACGCCGAACGCGCAGGGGTGCACCGCACCGATCTCCGGCTCGGCTCTCACGCCGAAGACCGGGAACCCGGCGACGAGGGGGAGAGCCGGTGCTGAAGGCGACCCGTATCCGCGACCTGCTGGCCCTGGCGCTGCTCGCCGCGGTCGTGTCGTGGCTGCTGGTCCGCGTCCTGTACGGATCGCTGCCGCCGATTCCCGTCTACGCGGGTGCCTCGCTGTATCCGGTGGCGGCTCTCGAAGTGGTGCTGGCCTTCATGATCCGCTCGCGCGTCGGTAAGCGGGAGATCGGTGACGGGCCGCGCCAGCTGCATCCGATCACGGCGGCCCGCGCGGTCGCGCTCGCGAAGGCGTCCGCGCTCGTCGGTTCCGCGGCCTTCGGGGTCTGGGTGGGTTTCCTGCTGTACCTGCTGCCGCAGCGGTCGTTTCTGCAGGCCGCCTCGGAGGACACCGCCGGCGTGGTGGTCGGAGCGATCGGCGCGATCCTGCTCGTCGCGGCGGCGCTGTGGCTCGAGCACTGCTGCAAGACGCCCGAGGACCCCGGCGAACCCGCGACCTGAGATCCGCGACATCGAGTCTCGGGGATCGCGTCCGGGACCAGTACCCTTGTCCGCATGGGCACCTCGGGCCGGGACAGGAACGAACGTCGGCAATGGCGCAGCGCGGGTTCGATGATCGTCGCGGCGCTTCTCGCCCTCGCGATGGTGGCGTCGCTGTTCCTGGTCTTCAGTCAGAGTGTTCAGCTGCTGCGCGTCGGCGTCGTCGTCGCGTTGTGGGCCGCGACCATCGGGGCGATCGCGATGACGAAGTACCGCCGCGAATCCGCCCTCGAGAAGGCGAAGGTCGAGGACCTCAAGACGGTCTACGAACTGCAGCTGGAGCGGGAGATCTCGGCGCGGCGCGAATACGAACTGACCGTGGAGCAGAAGGTCCGTTCGCAGATGAAGGTCGAGGCCGACGAAATGGCCCAGCTCCGTGCCGAACTCGCCGCGCTCCGCCGCAGCCTCGAGATGTTGTTCGACGGACGCATGCCGGAGGACCGCACCGCGCTGAACACCGTCGCGAAGCCTGTTCAGGAGATCGGGACGCGCCCGAATTCGTCACAGGTCAGTGCCCCGCGGCCGGCGGGTCCGGCGTTCGCATCCCCGGACGACGAACCGCTCACCGCGGAGACGACAACGGTGACGTCGCACCCGGCCGAACCCTCGAAGCCGACCGAACCCCCGAAGCCGACCGGAGCGCCGAAGCCGACCGGAGCGCCGAAGCCGACCCGGGTCGTCGAGACCGGGCAGGAGCAGGGATCCGGGACGGATCCGGTTTCCCGTCCGGCCGCGCCCGCTCCCGAAGGTTCGCACGAAGCGCCCGTCGAGGCCACTGCCGTCCTGCCGGACGGGCCGGCAACCGGGCGCCGAGCCCGCCGGCTCCGCGCCGAGGCGGCCGGTGAGGAGAGCGCGCAGCAGGGCCGCAGCGTCGCCGAGATCCTCGCGTCGCTGTCGACGGAGCGCTGATCGGGAACCTTTTCGACCCCGACCGGAAGTCTCTCCGGGGAGTCGCTCGCCCTGTCGGTGAGGCGTAGATCACGCCCGACACCCGTGGCCGACGCAGATCGCGCCGCGCTATTGTCGGGCAGAACGTCTGGTACCCGCCGAGCGGGACTGGAACGAACGAGAGGACTCCCGTGAATTCCTTCGGGATCACCAACGCGCCTGCTCCCGCACGCCTCACCGTCGGCATCGTGTCCGCCGGTCGCGTGGGCACCGCGATCGGCGCGGCACTCGAGAAGGTCGGCCACGTGGTCGTGGCCTGTTCCGCCGTGTCCGAAGCGTCCAAGCATCGGGCCCGGACCCGCCTGCCCGATTCCGAGATCCTGCCCGTCGACGTGGTCGCGGGCCGCTGCAACCTGCTGATTCTCGCTGTTCCCGACTCCGAACTGGCCGAGCTCGTCACGGGCCTCGCCGCGACCGGAGCGGTACCGCGCGGCACGATCGTCGCCCACACCTCGGGGGCCAACGGCATCGGGGTGCTGGCGCCGCTCACCGAGCAGGGTGTGGTGCCGCTCGCGATCCACCCGGCCATGACGTTCACCGGCCACGACGAGGACACGGCCCGGCTGTCGTCCGCGTGCTTCGGAATCACCGCCGCCGACGACATCGGCTACGCGATCGCGCAGTCCCTGGTCCTCGAGATCGGCGGGGAACCGGTCCGGGTGCGCGAGGACCTGCGCCCGCTCTACCACGCGGCGCTGGCCCACGGCAGCAACCACCTCGTCACCCTCGTCGTCGACGCCGTCGCGGCACTTCGCGTCGCGCTCGAAGGCCAGGAACTGCTCGGACAGCAGCTCGTCGACGACGATCCCGGTGGGGTCGCCGAACGGGTGCTGCAGCCGCTGCTCGTCGCCGCCCTCGACAACGCGTTGCGTCGCGGTCCGTCGGCGTTGACCGGTCCGGTCGCGCGCGGTGACGTCGCGGCGGTCGCCACGCATCTGCAGGTCCTCGACGAGGTGGATCCGCGCATCGCCGCGGGCTACCGGGCACTGTCGCTGCGGTCGGCGCAGCGTGCAGGCTCGAAACCGGAGCTGATCGAGCTCCTCGAAGGGAATGATCACGGTGAGTGAAACGGGACGGGGCGGGTACGTGCGCGGTGAACTGACCGTGCATCACGAGCCCGCGGCCTTGACGAAGGTGACCAAGGCGCTGCGCGGCGTCGGACGGACGGTCGCGCTGGTGCCGACCATGGGTGCGCTGCACTCCGGTCATCTGGAACTGGTGCGGCAGGCCAAGCTGACCGGCGCCGTCGTGGTCGTCTCGATCTTCGTCAATCCGCTTCAGTTCGGTGAGAACGAGGACCTCGACGCCTACCCCCGCACCCTCGACGCGGATCTCGCGTTGCTGCGCGAGGCCGGGGTCGAGCTGGCGTTCGTGCCGACCGTGTCGGCGATGTACCCGGAAGGGCGCCGCACGATGATCCACCCGGGTCCGCTCGGTGCGGAACTCGAGGGCGGCAGCCGGCCCACGCACTTCGCGGGCATGCTCACCGTGGTGGCGAAGCTGCTGCAGATCGTCGCGCCGAACACCGCGTACTTCGGTGAGAAGGACTATCAGCAGCTCGCGCTGATCCGGCAGATGGTCGCCGACCTGAACTTCGACGTCCGCATCGTCGGCGTGCCGACGGTGCGGGAGCAGGACGGGCTGGCCCTGTCGTCGCGCAACCGCTACCTCGACGAGACGCAGCGGCAGACCGCGACCGTGCTGTCCGCCGCGCTCGTCGCGGGGGCACACGCGGCGGCCGGCGGCGCCGAGGCCGTCCTCACGGCCGCCCGCGAGGTGCTCGCGTCCGCGCCGGAGATCGAGCTCGACTACCTCGAGTTGCGCGGTGTCGATCTCGGGGAGCCGCCCGAGCGTGGCGACGGCCGTCTGCTGGTGGCCGCGCGGGTCGGGACCACCCGGCTCATCGACAACGTCGGTGTCGCGATCGGCACCGGCTTCCTGGAACGGGCGACCGGACCGGTCGACCCGGCCGTCGACGACGACCTCCTGAACCGCTGAACAAGCAGAACCAGAACGACAAGAGCTGAGGCAATACATGTTTCGCACCATGATGAAGTCGAAGATCCACCGCGCCACGGTCACTCACGCGGACCTGCACTACGTGGGTTCGGTGACCGTCGACCAGGACCTGATGGACGCCGCCGATCTGCTCGAGGGCGAGCAGGTCTGCATCGTCGACATCGACAACGGCAATCGTCTCGAGACGTACGTCATCGCGGGCGAGCGCGGGTCCGGGATCATCGGGATCAACGGTGCCGCAGCACGTCTGGTGAGCCCCGGCGACCTGGTCATCCTCATCGCCTACGGAGTGATGAACGAGCAGGAGTGCAAGGACTACGCTCCGCGCGTGGTGTTCGTCGACGCCGACAACCGCCAGGTGGAGCTGGGCAGCGATCCGGCACACGCGCCGGAGGGCTCGGGCCTGATCACCCCGCGCATGCTCGCCACCCTCGACTCCGGTTCGTTGGTGTAACGGTGCTGCTCGCCGTCGACGTCCGGAACACCAACATTGTTCTGGGTCTGTTCACCGGCAGCGGTTCGCACGCAAAACTGCTGCAGGACTGGCGAGTTCGCACCGACCCCCGGATGACGGGGGACGAGCTCGCGTTGCTGTTCCGCGGGTTGCTGGGTGAGGACGTCGACCGGGTCACCGCGGTGTCCGCGCTGTCGACAGTGCCGTCGGTTCTCCGAGAACTGCGGGGCATGCTCGGTCGCTACTGGGCGGAGGTGCCGCACGTGGTCGTCGAACCCGGTGTGCGCACCGGTGTGCCGCTGCTCGTGGACAATCCCAAGGAGGTCGGCGCCGACCGGATCGTCAACAGCCTTGCCGCGCACCACTTCTACGGTGGTCCCTGCATCGTCGTCGATTTCGGCATGTCCACGTGCGTCGACGTGGTTTCCGGCAAGGGCGAGTTCCTCGGCGGTGCAATCGCGCCCGGTGTCGAGATCTCGATGGACGCGCTCGCGTCGCAGGGTGCGGCGTTGCGCAAGGTCGAACTCGCGCGACCGCGCGGGGTGGTCGGGAAGAACACCGTCGAATGCATGCAGTCCGGAGCGGTTTTCGGATTCGCGGGCATGGTCGACGGTCTCGTGCGCCGCGTACGCGCCGAGGTTCCCGGATTCGACCGTGACGACGTCGCGGTGATCGGTACGGGTGACAGTGCGCCGCTGATCATGTCGGAGGCGACGACGATCGAGCATCACGAGCCGGATCTGACGCTCGAGGGATTGCGTCTGGTGTTCGAGCGGAACCAGGCCCGACGTTCCGCACGTCACGGTTCTACGGGTTCCCCCACTCGCGAATCTGTGTAAGAATGGTCGCCGTGATCCGCTGCATGAGCGCCCAGGAGTGTTGTCGAGGCTGACGTCCGCCTCGACCGATAACACATTCCTGGGAGTTTTCTCATGCGCGCTGCGCTTGCTGTTTCTGCACCTTTCATCGCTTCCCCCGCTTCGGATTCCGTCGGCCTGCTGCCGCTGACCACCGAGCGGACCTACCCCACGGAGCTCGCCGCCGCTGTTGCCCGCGGCGCCGTCGTCGTCGACATCCGCACCTCGGCCGAGCGCACGGTTCAGGGCACGCTTCCGGGAGCTCTCGCGATCGACGCCTCGCTGCTGACCCGGCGCCTCGACCCGGCCGCCGGACCCGAGAGCCTGGCGCTCGCCGTCGACCGTGACGTCGAATGGGTCGTCGTTTCCTCGGACGGACCCGACGCGCACCGCGCGGTCGCGTCGCTGCAGGAGATCGGATTGCGCCGCGCGACCGGCCTCGTCGGCGGGTACGCCGCGATCAAGACGGCCGGCCTGGTCGACGCCGTCACCCGCGCGCAGCACATCGCGGAGGACGTGGCCCGCGTCACGGCTCACTGAGCTCCGCTCCTGTCCAGCACTGAGCTCTGCTCCTGTCCAGCACTGAGCTCTGCTCCTGTCCAGCACTGAGCTCTGCTCCTGTCCAGCACTGAGCTCTGCTCCTGTCCAGCACTGAGCTCCGCTCGCGTCCGGCGCGTGCTCTTCCCTCTTCGGGCACTGACCTCGGGTTCCTCGAGGAGGTCTGCGGAATTCGTGCCTGCGGGTTCCGATAGTCTGGTTACCCGTGAGTGATGCCAGCGTTCAGCAGCCCGACGACACCCCCGAGCAGATCCGGGTCCGCCGCGAGAAGCGCGAACGACTCCTGGCGCAGGGCAAGGACGCGTATCCCGTCGTCGTGCCCCGCACCCACACCCTCGCGGAGATCCGTGCGAAGTACCCCGATCTCGAACCCGACAGCACCACCGGTGAGCAGGTCGGTGTCGCCGGCCGCGTGATGTTCTTCCGCAACACCGGCAAGCTGTGCTTCGCGACCCTGCAGGAGGGTGACGGCACGCAGCTGCAGGTCATGCTGAGCCTGGCCGGTGTCGGCGAGGAGTCGCTGGCCGCCTGGAAGGCCGACGTGGACCTGGGCGACTTCGTGTTCGTGCACGGCGAGGTGATCAGCTCCCGTCGCGGTGAGCTGAGCGTCATGGCCGACACCTGGCAGATGGCCGCGAAGTCGCTGCGCCCGATGCCTGTCGCCCACAAGGAGATGAGCGAGGAGTCGCGGGTCCGGCAGCGGTACGTCGACCTGATCGTGCGCCCGGAGGCGCGGGCGAACGCGCGGATGCGTGTCGCGGTGGTGCGGGAACTGCGCAATGCGCTCGAGCGTCGCGGATTCCTCGAGGTCGAGACCCCGATGCTGCAGACGCTGCACGGCGGTGCTGCCGCGCGCCCGTTCGTAACCCATTCGAACGCGCTCGACATCGACCTGTACCTGCGCATCGCACCGGAGTTGTTCCTCAAGCGTTGCGTCGTCGGTGGAATCGACAAGGTCTTCGAGATCAACCGGAATTTCCGCAACGAGGGCGCGGACTCGACGCATTCGCCGGAATTTTCGATGCTCGAAACGTACGAGGCATACGGAACGTACGACGATTCGGCGCGCATGATCCGCGAGATCATTCAGGAGGTCGCATTCGCGGTCTTCGGCTCGTACGTGGTTACCCTCGCCGACGGAACCGAGTACGACCTCGGTGGCGAATGGAAGACCCTCGAGATGTATCCGTCGTTGTCCGAGGCGATCGGTACCGATGTGACGCCGGACACCACGGTCGAGGAATTGCTGGCGCTCGCGGAGCGGGTGGGGCTCGAGGTCCCGAAGGACAAGGGATACGGCCACGGCAAGCTCGTGGAGGAATTGTGGGAGCACATGTGCGGCGATCAGCTGTACCAGCCCACGTTCGTCCGTGACTTCCCGGTCGAGACGTCTCCGCTGACGCGTGATCACCGCAGCATTCCCGGCGTGACCGAGAAGTGGGATCTGTATGTGCGCGGATTCGAACTGGCAACCGGATATTCGGAACTCGTGGACCCGGTGATCCAGCGGGAGCGTTTCATCGATCAGGCGCGTCTGGCAGCGGCCGGAGACGACGAGGCCATGGTTCTGGACGAAGATTTCCTCGCCGCAATGGAACAGGGCATGCCGCCCACCACCGGTACGGGTATGGGAATCGATCGGTTGCTCATGGCGCTCACCGGACTCGGAATCAGGGAAACCATCCTGTTTCCAATTGTTCGTCCGTCCGCTCGCTAATTCTGTACCCCGACCGGAATCGGTATTGCCCTGGTGAAATTCGCATGTACTCTTGTGCCCGTACCCGGGGGGCTGGGCGTTTCATTCGAGAGGATTTGCGGCACATGGCGAAGAAGGTCACTGTCACGCTGATCGACGATGTGGATCAGGAATCGGCAGCGGACGAGACCGTGGAATTCGGGATCGACGGGGTCACCTACGAGATCGATCTGTCCGACGAAAATGCCGCGAAACTGCGCGAGCAATTGGAATTCTGGGTCGAGCACGCCCGGAAGGTGGGCGGCCGGAAGCGGCCGAAGGCGGTTCCGGCAGCACCGGCCGGGCGGAAGTCCTCCCGGACGGCCACCCCGAATCGGGAGAAGAGCGCCGTCATTCGGGAATGGGCCCGTGAGAACGACTACGCAGTTTCGGCCCGCGGACGTATCTCCGCGGAAATTGTCGAGGCCTACAACGAAGCCCACGCATAGGCAGCTGTAGGACCGAAGACGGACGAACGAGGCGTCACCCGGAAATGCCCGGGTGGCGCCTCGCCGTTTCTGCCGTCCGGATCCGGGTGTGTGCAGGGCGAGCGCAGGTGCTCGCGGGCTCCGCGGGGTTGTTCGCTTCAGGCGTAGAGCTTGCGGAAACGTATCGACGACGTGCAGCGTTAGCACTCGTGACCGGGTTTCGAAGTTCCGCTCAACCGGGTAGAGGGGGAGCGGGCCGAAACCACGGCAACTAGAGTGTCAAGTGGGGTCGTGGAACCTTCGCCGGTTCGACGACGACTCGAGTGCCGGAGCGAAACGCGGCAGTCGGGTCCGGAACAATCCTCGTACCGGATCCGCAGGCCGGAGAGTGTGAGGGAGTGCGATGTTCGAAAGGTTCACCGATCGCGCGCGGCGCGTCGTCGTCCTGGCTCAGGAAGAGGCCAGGATGCTCAACCACAACTACATCGGCACGGAGCACATCCTCCTCGGCCTCATCCACGAGGGTGAGGGCGTGGCCGCGAAGTCGCTCGAGTCGTTGGGGATCTCGCTGGAAGGTGTGCGCAGCCAGGTCGAGGAGATCATCGGCCAGGGGCAGCAGGCCCCGTCCGGGCACATCCCGTTCACGCCCCGTGCCAAGAAGGTCCTGGAGCTGAGCCTGCGCGAGGCGCTGCAGCTCGGCCACAACTACATCGGAACCGAGCACATCCTGCTCGGCCTGATCCGCGAAGGCGAGGGTGTCGCGGCCCAGGTGCTGGTCAAGCTCGGGGCGGACCTCAACCGCGTGCGTCAGCAGGTCATCCAGCTGCTGTCCGGCTACCAGGGCAAGGAACCCCAGGAGACGGGCACGAGCCGCGGCGAGGCCGGCACCCCGTCGACGTCGCTCGTGCTGGATCAGTTCGGCCGCAACCTCACGCAGGCTGCGCTCGAAGGCAAGCTCGATCCGGTCATCGGCCGCGCGAAGGAAATCGAGCGGGTCATGCAGGTCCTGTCCCGCCGCACCAAGAACAACCCGGTGCTCATCGGCGAGCCGGGTGTGGGCAAGACCGCCGTCGTCGAAGGCCTGGCGCAGGCCATCGTCAACGGCGAGGTCCCCGAGACCCTCAAGGACAAGCAGCTCTACACCCTCGACCTCGGTTCGCTGGTCGCCGGTTCCCGCTACCGCGGTGACTTCGAGGAACGCCTGAAGAAGGTCCTCAAGGAGATCAACAGCCGCGGCGACATCATCCTGTTCATCGACGAGCTGCACACGCTGGTCGGTGCGGGTGCCGCCGAGGGCGCGATCGACGCCGCGTCGATCCTCAAGCCGAAGCTGGCCCGCGGTGAGCTGCAGACCATCGGCGCAACCACCCTCGACGAGTACCGCAAGTACATCGAGAAGGACGCCGCTCTGGAGCGTCGTTTCCAGCCGGTGCAGGTCGGTGAGCCCACGGTCGAGCACACCATCGAGATCCTCAAGGGTCTGCGCGACCGGTACGAGGCGCATCACCGCGTCTCGATCACCGACAAGGCGCTCGTCGCCGCCGCGACCCTCGCGGACCGGTACATCAACGACCGCTTCCTGCCGGACAAGGCGATCGACCTGATCGACGAGGCAGGCGCACGGATGCGTATCCGCCGGATGACCGCGCCGCCGGACCTCCGTGAGTTCGACGACCGGATCGCCGACGCCCGTCGCGAGAAGGAATCTGCGATCGACGCGCAGGACTTCGAGAAGGCCGCAAGCCTGCGAGACAAGGAGAAGCAGCTCGTCGCCCAGCGCGCCGAGCGCGAGAAGCAGTGGCGTGCGGGTGACCTCGACGTCATCGCCGAGGTGGACGAAGAACAGATCGCGGAAGTCCTCGCGAACTGGACCGGTATCCCGGTGTTCAAGCTCACCGAGGAGGAGACCACGCGTCTGCTCCGCATGGAGGACGAGCTGCACAAGCGGATCATCGGCCAGGAGGACGCGGTCCGGGCCGTGGCCCGGGCGATCCGTCGTACCCGTGCCGGCCTGAAGGACCCGAAGCGTCCGTCCGGCTCGTTCATCTTCGCCGGCCCGTCCGGTGTCGGTAAGACCGAGCTGTCCAAGGCGCTCGCGAACTTCCTGTTCGGTGAGGACGATGCGCTCATCCAGATCGACATGGGTGAGTTCCACGACCGCTTCACGGCGTCCCGTCTGTTCGGTGCGCCTCCCGGATACGTGGGCTACGAGGAAGGTGGCCAGCTCACCGAGAAGGTGCGCCGGAAGCCGTTCTCCGTCGTCCTGTTCGACGAGATCGAGAAGGCCCACCAGGAGATCTACAACACGCTCCTGCAGGTCCTCGAGGACGGCCGTCTCACCGACGGTCAGGGGCGCACCGTCGACTTCAAGAACACGGTGCTGATCTTCACCTCGAACCTGGGCACGTCCGACATCTCGAAGGCCGTCGGCCTGGGCTTCTCGGCCGGATCCGGCGAGGCGTCGAACTACGAGCGGATGAAGAACAAGGTCCACGACGAGCTCAAGAAGCACTTCCGCCCCGAGTTCCTCAACCGCATCGACGACATCATCGTCTTCCACCAGCTGACTCAGGAGCAGATCATCGAGATGGTCGACCTGATGGTCGGCCGGGTCGAGGCGCAGCTGAAGAACAAGGACATGGGCATCGAGCTCACGGAGAAGGCGAAGGCACTGCTCGCCAAGCGGGGCTTCGATCCGGTTCTGGGTGCGCGGCCGCTGCGTCGCACCATCCAGCGCGAGATCGAGGATCAGCTCTCCGAGAAGATCCTGTTCGGCGAGATCGGCCCGGGCCAGATCGTCCTGGTCGATGTCGACGGCTGGGACGGCGAGGGCGCCGGCGAGAACGCGAAGTTCACGTTCACGCCGAGCGAGAAGCCGGCCGAGGTGCCGGACACCCCGGCGGTGGCACTGGCCAAGTCCACCGAGGGTGAGGCGGACGCCGGATAACCGGTTCCGGACATGGAGAGGGGCGGTACCCATACGGGTGCCGCCCCTCTCGCTTGCTCGGCGTCTCAGGCTCGCTTGCTCGGCGTCTCACGCTCGTTCGTGCCGCACCCAGGGCGCGGTGTCGCGTCCGAGCCAGTTCGCGAGGCGTTCGGTGGCACCGGCGTCCGAGGCGGGCTCCACCGGAGGGCCGAACGGCAGGCCGTCGCGGGGAGACGCCGGCAGGGCGAGCCGCATCACCTCGAGAGCCGCCTCGGCCAGGGGTGGGTCGGCTTCGGCCTCCTGGCCCGTGGCCACGGCGAGATCCCAGCCGTGGACGATCAGCTCGTCGAGCTCGACGAGCACCGCGATCCGGCCGGGGAAGGTGCCCCACGGAGCGGTGACCGGCTTGTCGAGCAGCGCGTCGTCGTTCCACACCTTCCAGTAGTGCTCGAGCGACGTGTCCAGGGCGGCGGGCCATTCGTCGTCGGCAGCGATGAGGGATTCCGGGATCGTGCGCGGGTCGCCTCCCGCGCCGACGGCAGCGCTGCGTTCGAGCGTCGAGACGAGGTGCCCGACCAGGGTGCGGACGTCGAACTCGGGGCACGGCGTCGGGGCCGTCATGTGTTCGGGGGTGACGTTCTCGACGATCCGGCGTGCCCGGTCTGCGGCGGCACGGACGAGCGGACGGGGGTCCTGCTGTGGCGTGGTCACGCAGCCCATACTGCGCCCGCGGTTCCCCGCTCGTGACCGGTTCGGCGGACTACCTGCCGATGCCGGGCATGTGAGCGGTCAGTGTCGACAGTGTGCTCGCCACGATCTCGGTGAGTTCGCCGGGCCGGATGTCGAGCGTGCCGTCGAGCCATCCGCGGACGAGTTCGACGGCGCCGGCCATGACGACGACCGCGCAGAGCTCCGCCTGGCGGGCATCGAGCCGGGTGCCCACCGCGTCGCTCTGCTTCGCGAGTTCGTCCGCCGCGGCGCGGATGAAGGCGCTCTTGCGTTCGGCGAGCGGTGGAGCGTCGGAAATGAGGAATCGTCCCTGCTGAGGGTTGCGTTCGACCGCCCCGACGATCGCTCCGACCGCGGCCCGGGCCTTCTCGTGCAGGTCGTCGGGAGCCGAGGCGATCGCGGCGACGGCGCCCGCGAGCAGTTCGGCTCCGAGCTCGTCGTAGGTCGTGGTCACGAGATCGTTCATGTCGGTGAAGCTCTCGTAGAAGAATCGCGGACCGATTCCGGCGGTGGCCGCGACCTTCCGGACCGTTGCGGCCGACCATCCTTCGGCTGCGACCACCTCGATCACCGCGTTCGCGAGGCGTTTGCGGCGTTCGGCGCGCCGGTCGGCCGGTGCGACGCCGCGGTACGCGCGGTGGGTTTCGGACTCGGACACATCCGCGAGTCTGTCACACGCGGCCTTTCCGGAATCGTCAGATTCCGGAATCAAGTGTTTACTGAATCCGGTATTCCTGCGATAGTCGGTGGCCGAATCCGGACGAGGAGAAACCGTGACGATCGAGGCTCCGCTGCCCACCCGCCCGCCGAGCACCCGCCTGTCGACGAGCCGCCTACACGACCGAGCCGATCGGCTCGCACCGAAACCGATCCTGAACGAGGGCGCTCCCCGGCTGGCGATGTCGCTCCTCGCCGGAGACTCGGTGCGGCCCACCCGTGCGCAGGCCCGGGCGTTCGCCAAGTTCGCGAACACTTGCGACCCGGTGGCGGACGATCTCGTCGCCGCGATGCGCCGCGACCGGACCCGGATCCGTGCGCAGTTCGAGCAGGCACTCGAGCACGGCATCGAGACCGTGGACGATCCCGCTCCCGAGGTGCAGGCGTTCGTCGATGCCCTCGACGACGTGCCGTTCTGGGTCGACTACGACAAGCTGGATCTCGCCGCGCAGGCGATCGCGCGGATGCCGGTGAGCACCCTCCTGGCGTTCACCACCGCCATCGCCTTCCCTGCCAGCTACGTTTCGCCGCGCGTCAACGACGTGCTGCTGCGCGGCGGCGACCTCGCGAAGCGCGCCGCGGCACGGATCGTGGAGACGGTCTCGTGGTCGATGGACTGCACGGCCCCCGGCGGGATGGAGCGATTCGGGGAGGGGACGAAGAACACCGCCCGGGTGCGCGTCGTCCACGCCTACATCCGCGCCGGGATCGACCGCGTCGACGATTGGAACACCGACACCCACGGCAGGCCCGTCAATCAACTGCACTACTGCGTGACGATGATTCCGATCGCCGGCGTCGCTCTCGCCGTCATGGCCGCCGGGCACTGGTATTCGCGACGCGAACGGGACGCGATCGTGCACCTGTACCGGTACGTCGCGCACACCATGGGGGTCACGGCCGAACTCCAGGTCACCTCGCTGGACGAGCTTCTTCGTCTCATCTGGCTCGCGGTCTGGTCGGAGGTGGATCCCGACGACTCGTCCGGAGCGCTGACCGACGCGGCGCTGAAGGCCGTCCCCCGGATATACGGCGTCGATGGTCCCGGTCCTGCGAACCGCATCAAGAGCTGGGCGCACTACCGGTTCCACGCCGACCTGGCCCGCCTGTCGCTGGGCTCCGGCTACTCCGACGCCGTGGGAATTCCGCGCCTGAGTCCGATGGCCGCGCTTTATCCGCTGTGGTTCGCGCGCAATCTCGTCCGCGACCGTTTGAGCGTCGCCGTGCCGGGAGGCGCCGCGCGCGCGGCGCGCCGGGGGCATCGTGAGCGTATGCGTGCGATCGGCGAGGTGAAGCAGCGGCTCGACGTCCGGCCGTACGAGCGGGACGGCGCGGTGCGCACCGTCGGTGAGCGCGACCGGGCACTGCGCTCGCGTTAGATCCGGCCGGATCGTTCTACCTGCGCCAGGGGGCGCTCTCGCGGCCTACCCAGTTCACGAGCCGCTCGGTCGCGCCCGCGTCCGCGGCAGGCGTGACCACCGGCCCGAACGGAACGAAGTCGCCGCGCGGTGATTCCGGCAGCACCGTCTGCATCATCGCGAGCGCGGCTTCCGCAAGAGCGGGGTCGGCTTCCGACGGCTGCCCGGTCGCGACCGCGATGTCCCAGCCGTGGACCAGGACCTCGTCCAACCAGACGACGAGAGCGTCGCGGCCCGGGAACGTGCCCCACGGTGCCGCGAGGGCACGGTCGAGCACGGCGTCGTCGTTCCACACCTGCCAGAAACGGTCGGCGGTCTCGCGCAGTGTGGTGGGCCAGGCGTCGTCGGCGATTCCGGTGACGAACGCCGGCGCATCGGTGATGTCCTCGCCGAGCGCGAGGACGCGACCGCGTTCGACGGTTGCGATGAGGTGCCCCATGAGCGTGCGGACGTCGAAGCCGGGGCACGGGGTCGGATCGATGAGCTGGTCGGGGGTGACTCCGGCGAACAGGTCGTGTGCCCAGACCAGCGCATCGCGGTAGAGGGGACGGGTATCGGCTGTCGTGGTTGTCATGCGAACGATGATCATCCGAATTCAGGACGGATCCGGTCCTACTTGAACCATCGGATTCCGGGTAATCCGGAACCGGAGCCGTATTCGTTGCTACGGCGTAGCTTCGGCAGCGAAGGCAAGGTTCGTACTCGAGTCGAGAGGATCGCGCAATGCCCACACGCACCGCACGCACCGCATGGAACGGTGGCCTCCAGGATGGTTCCGGGCAGGTCGAGCTCAGCAGTTCCGGGCGCGGCACGTTCGACGTGTCGTTCCCGAAGCGCGCCGCCGACGACGCCGGAGGCACCACCAGTCCCGAGGAACTGATCGCCGCCGCGCACTCGTCGTGCTACGCGATGCAGTTGTCCGCACTCATCGCGGAGGCCGGGGGAACACCGCAGAGTCTCGAGGTGACCGCCGACGTCTCGCTCGGTCCCGATCCCGCGGGCGGATTCCGGCTCACCGGAATCAACCTGACCGTGCGCGGTGAAGTGGAGGGCCTCGACGCCGCCGGATTCGGCAAGGCGGCGGAGGACGCGAAGGCCGGATGTCCGGTGAGCAAGGCGCTCACGGGAGTGGAGATCACCCTCGACGCGGCCTTGGAGTAAGCCGGCCGGGGAACATCGCGGCGCCGGTGGCTGTTGCACCGGCACGTGAACTTCGGAGACAAGACTGCCCGGATCGAGATCTGGTCCGATATCGCCTGCCCCTGGTGCTACATCGGGAAGCGGCGTTTCGCCGATGCCCTGAGCGAGTTCGAGCACCGCGACCGTGTGTCGGTGACCTGGCGTTCGTACCAGCTGGCCCCGGACACCCCGGCGGGTCTGCGGCGCCCCGAGATCGATGCGCTGGTCGAGATGAAGGGGATGCCGGCCGAGCAGGTACGGCAGATGTTCGCGCACGTCGCGAACGTCGCGGCGCAGGACGGCCTCGACATCGATTTCGCCACCGTGATCGCGGCGAACACCTTCGACGCGCACCGGCTGCTGCACCTTGCAGGCGAGCGGCGTGACGCGCTGCTCGAGGCGCTGTTCCGCGCGCATTTCGTCGAGGGCGAGGTGGTCGACGACCGCGACACACTCGTGCGGATCGCCGCGGCGGCCGGGCTGGACCCGGAGACCGTCCGTGCCGGCCTCGACGGCGACGCAGCCGCCGATGCGGTCCGGGCCGACCTGCTCGAAGCCCGCACGCTGGGCGTGACCGGGGTGCCGTTCTTCGTCGCGAATCGCGCCGTGGCCGTCTCGGGAGCCCAACCGAAGGACGTGTTCCTCGCGCTGTTGCAGCGTGCCGTCGACGATGTCGATGCCGCGGACACGGTCGCGGCCGACGTGACGGGTACAGCGGGAGACGGCTGCGCAGTGTGAGCCGGTACGCAGTGTGAGCCGGGTACCTCACGGTGACCGTTCAGGACGGCACCGTGAGGTCCGCCATTGCCCGGAGGAGTGCCGCAGTCGAGGAATCGGCCGGGAAGAACGTCTCGATCGCGATCTCGTCGAGGGTCACGTCGAACGGGGATCCGAACACCGTCGTCGTGTACAGCAGGGACAGGTTCCCGTGCGCGGATTCCACGACGAGCGGCATCGCGAGGTCGTCGGCCGCCGCCGGTTCGGCCGCCGCTTCGTGCGCAGGCACCGGGTAGGCGGCGAGTTCGTCGCGCAACTCGCGTAGCTCCGGTATCGCCGTCCGGGACAGCTGGCGGCGCACCCGGCGCAGGATGTGGTCGCGCCACTGGGTGAAGTTGCGGATTCGCGGGGCCAGACCGTCGGGGTGCAGGGTTGCGCGCAGAACGTTGACGGGTGGCTCGAGTAGATGGGGTGCGATGTCCGTGAACATCGACTGCGCGGGCCGGTTCGCGGCGAGGAGTTCCCAGCGGACGTCGACCGCCAGCGCCGGGTTGGGTTCGTGGCCGGTGAGAACAGCCTCGACGGCCTTCCGCGCTGCGCCGAGATTCGCGAACGGACGCTCCGGGTACGCCGGGGCGTAACCGGCGGCGAGGTAGAGCCGGTTCCGCTCGCGAAGCGGGATCTCGAGTTCGTCGGCGAGCTTGTCGAGGACACCCCTCCCGGGTGTCGATCGACCGGTTTCGACGTAGCTGAGATGCCGGGTCGACAGGTCGGCGGCGATCGAGACGTCGAGCTGTGAGCGGCCTCGCCGTTCGCGCCAGGACCGCAGTAGTGGCCCGACCGACTCCGTGCGGATTGCTGGCTGTGCGGGCATGACCTCACCCTGCCCGGGTCCGCGCAGCGCTGCAATGACCTCGGAGGTCATCGACGCGCGGCGCGGAAGCGGTCCAGGATCGGTGAAGCCGCACCGAAGCGGCTCGTCACCGAGAGGCAGTGATTCCCATGACCGAAACCACCTCGAAGAGCGAACGATCCGAGCTCGTCGACACGATCGAGCGGTACGTCCGATTCTGGAATCCGGGCGCCGACGACGCCTTCACCGCCGAAACCCTCGTCGAGGACGTCGAATACTGCGCGCCGGTCGGAGTGCTGACGGGCTCGGCGGCGCTCGTCGACTTCCGCCGGCAGTTCACCGATCACATGGGCAGCTACGAGTTCCGCCGGCGAACCGCCCCGGACCTCCACCACGACCGGGCCAGGCTGAGCTGGGAACTGGTCACGGCCACGGGGGATTCGTTCGCCGAGGGCACGGACGTGCTCACCGTCGCGGACGACGGCCGAGTCCGGGCGGTGACGGTGTTCCTCGATCGGCCACCCGCCGGGTTCGACGCCCACGCTTGACGGGCGTTCCCCCCGAAAAAGGCAGCCGCGCACGTGAGGACGCGCGCGGCTGTCGTACTGCTCAGCGGATGTGGGTCAGGACTTCTTGACGTCGAGGACGACCTCGAACTCGAGCAGCGACGCACCGGTTGCGACCGGCTTCTTGGCTTCACCGGCGTGGGCGGCACGGGCATCGCCGTCACGCCACGCCGCGAACGCCTCCTCGGACTCCCACTGCGTCACCACGAAGTAGCGGTTCTCGCCCGCGGTCGGACGCAGCAGCTGGAAACCCAGGAATCCGGGCGACTTGTCCACGGTGCCCGCGCGATTCGCGAATCGCTTCTCCAGTTCGGGGCCTGCGCCCTCCGGGACCTCGATTGCGTTGATCTTCACGACTGCCATGGCGGCGAGCCTACTCCGCTACCTTGTCGGGTGTGTTGCACGACGAAGGTGGTTCCGGACGACCGATCCTGCTGCTGCACGGGCTGATGGGCAGCGCCCGCACGTGGCGGCGACATGTGCCGTGGCTGCGCGACCACGGGCACGTCCACACCTTCGACGCGGCCGCACACGGACGACCCGCCCCGGACGAGCTGACCACCGAAGCGTTCGTGGCCGATCTCGCCCGGCACCTCGACGACGCCGGATTCGACGAACCGCTCGTCGTCATCGGGCATTCGATGGGTGCACTGCACGCGTGGTGCCTGGCCGCCGCGCATCCGGACCGGGTGGCGGCTCTCGTCCTCGAGGACATGGCCCCCGACTTCCGTGGCCGCACCGCAGCGGATTGGGCGGCCGTGATCGGTGCCTGGCCGCAGCCGTTTCCGACCGAGGCCGCTGTCCACGACTACTTCGGGCCGGTCGCCGGGCAATACTTCCTCGATTCGTTCGAACGACGCGACGACGGGTGGTACCTGCACGGTGACGTCGCGACGTTCCGCGACATCTCCGAGGAGTGGGGCACCCGGCACTTCTGGGACGAGTGGCGCGCGGTTCGGGTGCCGACGCTGCTCATCGAGGGCGAATACACCATCACGCCCGAAGGCCAGATGCTGCGAATGGCCGACGAACGCCCCGGAACGTCCTACGTGCGGATCGCCGGAGCGGGCCACCTCGTCCACGACGACAAGCCGGAGGACTACCGCGTGGCCGTCGAAGGATTCCTCACCGAACTCGACTGACCGTCGGCACCTTCACCCGCGAGCGCGAAGCGCCCGTCGGCGGTCTGCTCGATGAGCCCGTCGACGAGCAGCGAATCCAGCGCGCGGTCGCGTTGTCCCGGGTCGACGAGCCACACGACGTCGAGCGCCGCCCGTTCCACCGGGCCATCGCTCTCCCGCAGGACCGCCATCAACTTGCCGCGCACCTGCCGGTCGGTCCCGGCGAACTTCTGCACCTTCTTCGGCGGGCCGTCGTGGGCGGGACTGCCGGCCTCGCGCCAGGCGCAGCTCGGCAGCGGGCAGCGTCCGCATTCGGGGGAGCGGGCGGTGCAGACGGTCGCACCGAGTTCCATCAGGGCTGCGGAGAACGTCGCGGCCCGGGATCGGGTGCGCGGCAACAGGATCTCGACGTCGGCGAGGTCGCGGGTGGTCGACGGATTGCCCGGTTCGGCGCGGCCGTGCACGGCCCGCGCGACGACCCGCCGCACGTTGGTGTCGACGACCGGCACCCGCTGCCCGTATGCGAAACACGCGACCGCCCGCGCGGTGTACGCGCCCACGCCGGGCAGGCTCAGCAGCGTGTCGACGTCCGCCGGGACCACGTCGCCATGTTCGGCGGCGAGCACCCCGGCGCATTCGTGCAGACGCAGCGCGCGCCGCGGGTAGCCGAGCTTGCCCCACGCCCGCAGCACGTCGGCCTGGCTCGACGCGGCCATCAGCGACGGCACCGGCCAACGCTGCACCCACTGCTCCCAGATCGGCGCGACCCGGGCGACGGGTGTCTGCTGAAGCATCACCTCCGACATGAGGATCTGCCAGCCGGTGACCCCTTCGCGTCGCCACGGAAGATCCCGCGCTTCGGCGGTGTACCAGCGCAGCAGCGCGGGCACGTCGACCGTCGATCTCACAAGATCTCCTATCGGTGTGTCGGGAGATTGTTTCGCGCCGTTGATCACACCGAACGATCAGCGACATCGGGCCAGGTGAATAATGGCTGCATGCCCAACTCGAATCCCATCTCCGCTTGGAAGGCCCTGACCGAGGGTAACGAGCGGTTCGTGTCCGGTGTCCCGCTGCACCCCAGCCAGAGCATCGACCGCCGCACAGAGCTCGTCGGTGGCCAGAATCCGACGGCAGTGCTGTTCGGTTGCGGCGACTCCCGCGTGGCCGCCGAGATCATCTTCGACCAGGGTCTCGGCGACATGTTCGTCGTCCGGACCGCCGGCCACGTGATCGACAGTGCCGTTCTCGGTTCCATCGAGTACGCCGTCGAGATCCTGAACGTGCCGCTCGTCGTGATCCTCGGACACGACAGCTGCGGTGCTGTGAAGGCCACTGTGTCCGCGTTGGACAAGGGCGACGTCCCTCCGGGATTCATCCGCGACGTCGTCGAGCGGGTTACCCCGTCGGTCCTCATGGGCCGCAGCGAGGGGCTGAACCATCCCGACGAGCTCGAGGCACGCCACGTCGTCGAGACCGCCAAGCTCCTGATGCAGCGGTCGCGGATCATCGCTGATCGCGTCGAGGCCGGTCGTTGCGCCATCGTCGGCGTCACCTACACACTCTCCGACGGTCGCGTCAAGCTCCACAAGCATGTCGGCGACATCGGTGTGACGGTCGACTGACGCGACACGCCGACCTCGGTGTGGCCACGGCCCGAACCTGCACCTACCGTGTGAGGCGTGCTTCAACCGAACGGGCCGCTGCCCCCTGAGATCTACTGGCGTCGCCGCGCACTCGCCGTGGGTGTCGGCTTGGTCGTGCTGGCCCTGGTCGTGTGGCTGGTAATGGCACTGACCGGTGGCGGTGACGACCCCGAGCCGGAGAACACCGCCGCCGAGGTCACGTCGACGACGGCGACCACGACGACGTCCGCCGACGCCACCGCCGAGCCGGCCGCAGCCGGATCGGGCGGTGGGTCGTCGGCGGGAACGTCGGCGCCCGCAACGACCACCTCGAGTACGACCGCGACGCCGGTCGCCGCGGGGCAGTGCCCCGACCAGTCGCTGGCGGTTCGCGTGACCGCGGATCAGCCGAACTATCGCGTCGGCGACGAACCTGCGTTCACCATCGTCATCACCAATATCGGAACCGAGCAGTGCGAACGCGACCTCGGTGCCGGCCTGCAGCAGGTGCTGGTCTACAGCCTCGACGGGGCGACCCGATTCTGGTCGAACACGGACTGCTTCCCCGAGTCGACCGCGGACGTGCGCACGCTGGCCCCGGGTGACCAGGCGGCGTTCTCGGTGAAGTGGTCCGGCACCACGTCGGCGCCCGGCTGCCAGCAGCCGCGCGAACCGGTCGGTCCGGGCGCATACAGCGTCGTCGGTCAGCTCGGTGGGCTGCGCAGCACCCCGGAGCCGTTCAACGTCGCGTGAGCACAGCGACTCGGTCGCCTAGAGCACAGCGAACTCAGTCGTACGGACCGTTGATGGACGCCTCCGCGAGGCGTGACAGCCCTTCGCGGATGTACCGGGCCCAGAGGGCGCCGATGCCGTCGACGGACTGGATGTCCGCGGCGGTCGCCGCGAGCAGTCCCTGCAGGGTCCCGAACGAGCCGACCAGCCGGTGGATCTGCGCGGTCTGCAGCCGCGGCACCCGGTGCAGGACCCGGTATCCGCGCGGGCTCATCGCGGTATCGAGCGCCTCGATCGTCCCCGGATATCCGAAGGCGCGGGCCAGGACCGTCAGGTCCAGCAGGTCGACGTCGGTCAGGTGTTCGAGGACCTCGAGGGTGCGTTCGACATCGGCGGACGACGGTGCCTCGGTGCCGGCGAGGTAGTCGCGGACGATGAGCTGGCGCGCCAGCTGGTTGTCGCCGACCAGCTCCTCGAGCTGCAGTGCCAGCTGGCGGCCGTCCGTGCCGAGTTCGAGCACGTCCTGTTCGATTTCCACCGACACGCGGTGCATCATCTCGAGGCGCTGGGCCACGGTCAGCGCGTCGCGCAGCGTCACGAAGTCCTCGATCTCGACCACGGACAGCTGGCGGGTGACCTCGTCCAGCCGCGCCTTGTACCGCTCGAGGGTCGCGACGGCCTGGTTGGCGCGCGACAGAATCGTCGCGGAATCGTTGATGACGTGCCGGTGGCCGGCCACGTACACACTCACGATGCTCATCGACTGGCTCACCGACACGACCGGGTAGCCGGTTTCGATCGCGGTGCGCTCGGCCGCGCGGTGCCGGGTCCCGGACTCGACTGTCGGGATGCGATGGTCGGGAACCAGCTGCACGTTGGCGCGCACGATGCGGGATCCATCGGTGGACACGACGACGGCACCGTCCATCTTCGACAGTTCGCGTAGCCGGGTCGGGGCGAACTCGACGTCGAGTTCGAAACCGCCGTCGCACAGGGCCGCGACCCGCTCGTCGAAACCGAGGACGATCAGGCCGCCGGTGCGTCCGCGCAGGATTCGTTCGAGCCCGTCGCGCAGTGCCGTGCCGGGGGCGAGGCGGGCGATCGTGTCGCGCAGCGTCGCGGACGACACGTCGGACATACCTTGCTCCTCCCTCGGGCGGCCGATGCGGCGGCAATCACAATTGCACGGTCTACCCGGCAGAGGCAGCCGATCGCGGAACTACATTACTGCGTCATGAACAGCACCTGGACGTTGCCCGCTGACCTCGTACTTCCGGAGATTCCGGAGAACCATCCCCGGCCGGGTGAGGCACTGCCCCAGCACTGGAGCAAGTGCTTCGGGTGCGGTGACGACCAGCCGGGCGGCCTGAAGTTGCACTGCACGGTCGGGGAGGGCCTCGAGGTCCTCGGCCGCCTCGACGTCGCCACCTACTACCAGGGCGGACCGGGCTTCATCCACGGCGGCATCCTGACCAGCGCGTTCGACGAGGTTCAGGGCATGGCGTGCATGGTGCTGGGGCAGCCGGTCGTCACCGGTCATCTTCAGGTGGATTTCGCGCGGCCGATCCCGCTCGGTTCGGTGCTCGAGTTCCGCGCCCGGTTGGACGGCACGGTGCGCCGCAAGGTGTACGCGAGCGCGGAGGCCCGCATCGTGGAAGGTCCGATGGCAGATCCCGACGTCGTGGTCGCAACGTCCCGGGGTCTGTTCCTCACGGTCGGTGCCGAGCACTTCGAGAAGGCCAAGGACTACGTCGACGGCGTCCCGACCTCGCCGTTCGGCACCTCGTCGGTGTAGAACCCCGGCTCAGTCCGGCAGGAGTGGCACCCCGGGGCGGTGATCGCGGCCGAGGAGCGTCGCGGACGTCAGAGAGCCGGAACCGAAGCGGTTGTGCACGTCGTCGAGCACGGCGTCGAGGGCGTGCCGGTCGATGGGCCGGTGCGTGACGACCTCGCCCGCGGCGTCGCCGCTTCGTTCGACGATGTCGTCGAACGGCAGCTCCAGCTGTTCGGTGTCCTCGTCGTCGAGGTTGGTGACCGCGACACCGACGAGTGTCAGCCCGCGATCGGCGACGAGCGGCCACGCGGCATGCAGCAGGTCCAGGGCGGTGTCGCGGAGGGTGTCGGTGCGCGCGGTCGCGACCGGCAGCGTGTGCGACCGTGTGATGCGCGTGTAGTCGGCGAAGCGCAGTCGCAGCACGACGGTGCGGCCGAGCCGATCGGCCGCACGCATTCGCCGGGTGACCTTGTCGACGAGCAGCATGAGGATCGCGGCCACGGAGTCCGGATCGTGGTAGCCGCGGCCGAGCGCGTGCTGGGCTCCCATCGACCGGCGTCGTCGCCGGGAGCGGACGGCCCGGGGATCGACGCCGTTGGCCAGTGCGTGCAGGTGGCGGCCGGTGGCCTTCCCGAGCAACGCCACCAGGTCGCTCTCGCTGTGGCTCGCGACGTCGGCGACGCGGCGGATGCCGTGGGCGTGCAGCGTGGCTGCGGTGACCTTGCCGACGCCCCACAGGCGTTCGACGGGCAACGGATGCAGGAACTGCAGTTCGCCGTCCGGTGGCACGAGCAGCAATCCGTCCGGTTTCGCGACCCCGCTGGCGACCTTCGCGAGGAATTTCGTGCGCGCGACCCCGACGGTGATCGGCAGCCCGACCTGCTCGGCGACGTCGCGGCGCAGCCTTTTCGCGATCTCCAGGGGCGTGCCCGCGATCCGGCGCAACCCGCCCACGTCGAGGAACGCCTCGTCGATGGAGATGCCTTCGACGAGCGGGCTCGTCCGGTCGAAGACGGCGAACACGTCGCGGCTCGCGCGGGTGTAGGCGTCCATGCGCGCCGGCACCGAGATCAGGCCCGGGCACAGCGCGCGTGCGGCCCGTCCGGACATCGCCGTCTTGATCCCGTACGCCTTGGCCTCGTAGCTCGCGGCGAGCACGACCCCGCCGCCCACGACGACCGGCCGGCCCCGCAGCCACGGATCGTCGCGCTGCTCCACCGACGCGTAGAACGCGTCGAGGTCGGCGTGCAGGATCGTCGCGTCGGACACGAACATATGTTCGCATCCGACCCCGACAGGTGCAGGTCCTAGTTCCGCAGCGCCGCCAGCGCCTGCCCGACGTTGCCCACCTCGGTCGCCTTCACCGACTTGGGCACGCCCTCGGTGCCGGGCGGGACCAGCGCGCGGGTGAATCCGAGCCGCCCGGCCTCGGCGAGTCGCCGGCCCACGCCGGACACGCGGCGGACCTCACCGGCGAGCCCGACCTCGCCGAGCAGCACCGTGCCCGCCGGCAGCGGTTTCTCGCGCACCGCCGACGCGACCGCGAGTGCCAGGGCGAGGTCCGCGGACGGATCGGTGATCCGCATGCCGCCGACCGTCGACGCGTAGACGTCGCATTTACCCAGCGGGATCCTGCAGCGACGTTCCAGCACCGCGAGCACCATCGCGACCCGGGCGGAGTCGAGTCCGCTCACCGCTCGCCGCGGCGACGGGTTGTGGGTGGGCACCACCAGCGCCTGCAGCTCGCCGAGCATCGGGCGCTTGCCGTCCATGGTCACGGTGATCGCGGTACCGGCGACCTCCTCGGTGCGGTGCTGCAGGAACAGGCCTGACGGATCGCTGACTCCGGCGATGCCGTCCTCGGACAGTTCGAAGCAGCCGACCTCGTCGGCGGCCCCGAACCGGTTCTTCACGCCGCGCACCATGCGCAGCGTCGAATGCTTGTCTCCCTCGAAATGCAGGACGACGTCGACGAGATGCTCGAGCGATCGGGGCCCGGCGACCGCGCCGTCCTTGGTGACGTGACCGATGAGCAGCACCGGGACGCCGCTGGCCTTGGCGAGCGAGGTCAGCGCGCTGGTGACGGCACGCACCTGGGTGACGCCGCCGGAGACGCCTTCCACGTCGGCGGCGAGCATCGTCTGCACGGAGTCGACGACGAGCAGCGTCGGCTTCACCTGTTCGACGTGACCGAAGATCGTCGCGAGATCGGATTCGGCGGCGAGGAAGACCCGTTCGTGCACCGATCCGGTGCGATCGGCGCGCAGCCGCACCTGACCGGCGGATTCCTCGCCGGTGACGTACAGGGAGCGGTCGTCGGGGCTGCGCTGTGCCCAGCGGTGCACGACCTCGAGGAGCAGCGTGGACTTGCCGACGCCCGGTTCACCGGCGAGCAGAACGACCGACCCCGGCACCACTCCGCCGCCGAGCACCCGGTCGAGTTCGGAGATGCCGGTCGGTTTGGCGTGCGTGGCCTTGCCGTCGACGAGCGTCAGCGGCGTGGCGGGTGTGGTCGGCAGGATCGCGGCGGCGCCGGCGCGCGCGAGTGATGTTCCCGGGCGCGCGGCGACCGCGGCGGGAACGGCCGCTGTCTCGTCCATCGACCCCCACGTGCCGCACTCGGGGCAGCGCCCCACCCATTTCGCGACGGTGTGCGCGCAGTCGCTGCAACGGTAGATCGATTTCGTCTTGGCCACGAACAGCACGATAGAGGCGCGGACCGACACCGGTGTTCCACCGAATCAAGCACAGCTGTTCCACCGAATCAAGCACAGCTGTTCCACCGAAACGGGGGCGGGGCCGGACGAGCAATGCTCGTCCGGCCCCGCCCCCGTGTGAGATCGGGTCAGTGGCCCTCGCCGACCACCGGAGACTTGTCGGATTGGTTCCGCTCCATCTCCGGGCCCGCGTCGACGGGAACGCTGATGGTCACGTCGCCGGCTTCGGCGAACGTGAAGGTGACCGGGATGGTCAGGCCGGGGCGGACGCCCTCCTTCAGGCCGGTCAGCTCGACGGCGACGGGCACCGCGGTGTCGGGCTCCTCCTCGTCACCGGCCGGCTTCGGCGACTCGTCGACGACGAGTTCCTCGGCCTCGGCGGCCTCGGCAGGCGGAAGACCTGCGACGACGGAGCGGCCCGGGGGAATCTCAAGGTCGCCGACACCGGTCGCGGCGGCCGCGAAATCGGTGGAGATGCCGGTCAGCTTGTCCGGGATGTACGGATCGAGGTTGACGATGCTGAAGCCGAGGGCGGCCTTGCCGCCGGGTTCGAGGGAGTACTCCTCGGAATCGGGGTAGATCACGTGCACATTGCGCAGTGCGATCTGGCCGACGTTGCCGCTGTTGCCGTTGATGGCCGCGACCTGGGTGGCGGTCTGACTGATCTGACCGGCGCCGCATGCGGACAGTGTGAGCGCTGCCCCGGCGGCCAGGGCGAGAGCAGTCGCGACTCGGCGAGTCGGCGCGTTCAGAGCAGTCACGGGTTGTCCTCCACTCGAGTAAGGCTCGCAATCCACTAGGCAGAGTAGTAGTTGCCGACGGCGCAGTCTTCCCCGGGGCCGTTCTGGCGGTACACCGATTGCACGGCGACGCCTGCGCGCGCTGCGCGAACCATGATATTGGGCGGCCTGTGTCGGAAGTCACGAGATGCACGGAACCGGTTGCATGTCAAGCCCTACGCGCACGCGTCGGTGCCCCTGACCTGCACCGTTGATGAGGGGCGAATGTGGTCGCGTGTTAAACTCGAAGAATCGAAAGGGGCACGGGACACATGATTTTCAAGGTCGGAGACACCGTCGTATACCCCCATCACGGTGCGGCGCTGATCGAAGCAATCGAAACACGCACCATCAAGGGTGAGCAGAAGGAATATCTGGTTCTGAAAGTCGCGCAGGGCGACCTGACCGTACGGGTACCTGCTGAAAACGCGGAATACGTCGGTGTTCGCGACGTCGTCGGGCAAGAAGGGCTCGACAAGGTTTTCCAGGTTCTGCGCGCACCGCACACGGAAGAGCCGACCAACTGGTCGCGCCGATACAAGGCCAACCTCGAAAAGCTCGCCTCCGGCGACGTGAACAAGGTCGCAGAAGTTGTGCGCGACCTGTGGCGTCGTGAGCAGGATCGCGGACTTTCCGCAGGTGAGAAGCGAATGCTCGCCAAGGCTCGGCAGATCCTCGTCGGTGAGCTCGCGCTCGCCGAGGGAACGGACGACGTCAAGGCGGAGACGCTGCTCGACGAGGTGCTCGCCGCCGCGTCCTGAGGCGTGGCAGCAGCGAACATCGAAAAACAGCAGTTGAACGATCGCAGCGGGCCGGTCGTCGGAATCATTCCGGCGGCCGGCCGCGGCGTACGTCTGGGGGAATCGCTCCCCAAGGCGTTCGTCGAACTCGGAGGCCGCACGATGCTCGACCGTGCGGTGCACACCATGATCGACTCCGGCGCGGTCGACCGCGTCGTGATCGTCGTGCCCGCCGAACTGGCCGGGACGCCCGTCGACGAACTCGTCGGGGCCGTCCCGGACGGACGCGTCACGGTGGTCGCCGGTGGTGCGGAGCGCGC
>NZ_JBMBTE010000054.1:0-34694 GCF_048897285.1 Rhodococcus sp. O3 | reverse complement strand
CGCTGCGCTCCCGCTGGACCGACCCGGCGCTCGTCGGGGGAGCGGTGCTCGCCGTCGTCGACGGCGCCGACGAGGCCGCGGCGGAGTCCGATCGGCGCTGGAACGACGGCACCGCACGCCCGCTCGAAGGGATCTTCTTCGGTGTCAAGGACATCATCGACGTCGCCGGTGCGCCCGTCACCGCCGGATCGCGCACCACCGGCGACCGCGTCGCCCCTGCCGATGCGACCGTCGTGGCGCGACTGCGCGCCGTCGGCGCAATTCCCGTCCTGATCACAGCAACCACCGAATTCGCTTGCGGTGCACCGCACAACGCCCGATACGGCCCGGTGACGAACCCGTGGGATCGCTCGCGCTGGACCGGCGGCTCGTCGACCGGCTCGGCGGGCGCGCTCGCGGCCAGGCTGGTCCCGCTGGCCCTCGGCACCGACACCGGCGGATCCATCCGCGTCCCGAGCGCGCTGTGCAATCTGACCGGCATCAAACCGACCTACGGCCTTGTCCCGCGCACCGGCGTCGCGTCGCTGTCGTGGACCCTCGACCACATCGGACCCATGGCGCGCTCCGCCGCCGACCTGCGGATCGTCCTCGACGTCCTCGCCGGACCCGACGGACTCGATCCCGCGGCCGCCCCGGCGCCGGTCGCCCGGGAGGTGCAGGACGCTCTCGCGGCCACCGGCCCCGCGGACGTCCCGTCGCTCGCCGGTGTCCGGATCGGCATCCCGACCGCGTGGTTCACCGACCTGTGCGATGCCGGGGTGCTCGGTGCGTGGGACGCGGTCGTGGAGACCTTCCGCGACCTCGGCGCCGACGTCGTGGCCGTCGACATCCCGGACGCCCAGCGCATCCACGACGACGTGACGATCGTGATGACCAGCGAACTCGCGTCGAACCAGGAGGGGTCGCTCGCGAAGTTCGCGGACTACGACATCGGCACGCAGGTCCGGATCGCGCGTGGCCTCGTCCCGTCTGCGGTCGACTACCTCCGCGCGGTGCGCCGCCGCACCCTCGCCCAGCGCGCAGCGATCGACGCGTTCGACGCCGCGGGCATCGACGTGCTCGTCACTCCCGGCATCGGCGCGACCGCGGCTCGCTTGTCCGACGTCACCGTCGAGATCGACGGCGTCCGCCACCCCATGCAGCCGATCGTGGGCCGCAACACGAGCCTGTTCGACTACCTCGGTTTCCCCGCGGTGATGGCACCGGCCGGTTTCGTCGACGGACTGCCCGTCGGGGTGCAGCTGGTGGGGCGGCCGTGGGCCGACGACACGTGCCTGCGTCTGGCGCACGTGTTGCAGACCGTCACCGATGTCCACACCCGCCGTGCCGATGGATAGCCTTGTCACACAGCGTCATCCCCACCCGTGGCGGGTGTTCGCCGCCCTGAGCATCGGCGTGGTCGCGGTGTTCCTGAGCCTGAGCGGACTGACGGTCGCGCTGCCGACCGTCGCGCGGGAACTGGACGCGTCCGGGGCCCAGTCGACGTGGATCCTGCTGGGCTACATGCTCGTGACCACGGCGCTGATCCTGGTGTTCGGCCGCCTCGCCGACATCATCGGCCGCCGCCCGCTCTACCTCGCGGGGCTCGCCACCTTCACGGTGGCGACCGGGTTGTGCATGCTCGCACCGTCCCCCGGATGGCTCATCGCCGCCCGCGTCCTCCAGGGCGCGGGCGCGGCGGCCGTGGTCACGAACAACACGGCTCTGCTCACGGACACCTTCGCGCCCCACGTCCTGGGCCGTGCGCTGGGGTGGAACGCGACCGTCGCGGCCGTCGCCCAGGTGGTCGGGCCGCTCATCGGCGGTGCCGCGACCGCGGCGCTCGGGTGGCGCGGACTGTTCGCGGTGGTGCTGCCCGTCGGGTTGGTCGCGATGGTCGCGTCGATCTGGGTGATCCCGCCCAGCCCCCGCAAGGCCGTCGAGCGGGAGCCGTTCGACATGGCCGGCGCGGCGATGTCCACGGCGCTGCTCACCGCAGTGGTCCTCGCGCTCACCCCCGGCGTGAGTTCGCTGCCGTGGCTGCCGTGGGCGTGCGGCGGCATGAGTGTCGTTCTCGCCTTTGTGTTCGTGGCCGTGCAGATCCGGCGCACGCATCCGCTGGTCGACGTGACGCTGTTCCGCAACAGGGGTATCGCACTCGTGCTCGCCGCGGTACTCGTCAATGCGGTCGCGACGTACGCGGTGACACTGCTCGTGTCGTTGTACGGGCAGGCGGTGAGCGGGATCTCGGCCGTCGCAGCAGGGGCGCTGGTGATGCCCGTCGCGATCGGCACGGTCGTGGCCGCCTCCGCCGCCGGGTCGCTGATGCTGCGGTTCAGTCCCCGCACGCTCACCGCGACGGGAATGGCGCTCAACGCCGTCGGACTGTTCGGCATCGCACTGATGCTCTCGCCCGACGGCGGTTCGCTCGGAGCGACCGCGCCCTTCCTGTTCGTGCTCGGCTGCGGGACCGGATTGTTCATGACACCCTCGACGAGCGCGCTCATGCTGACCGCTCCTGCCGATCGTCGCGGAATCGCCAACGGGCTGCGCTCCACGCTGCAGAACGTCGGCTATCTGCTGAGCACCGCGCTCGCGCTCGTGTTCGCGACCGCGGGCCTGAGTACCGCGGCGCGGCAGGCCGCGTACGGCGGCACCCTTGGCACGCTCGGCAGCGGCGAGGTGACCCGGTTCGTCGACAACGTGCGCATCGTCGGCATCGCTCTCGGTCTCGTCGCGCTCGCCGGTGTCGCGGTGTGCCTTGCCTTTCCACGCCGCAATCCGACGGCGACAGTCCACACACTCGATTCTGTTTCAGCGTTGAAGGAGTCAGCATGACCATCGCCGATCGCGAAGCCCAGGCGGAGGACTACGCCCGCGCCGGCTTCGGTCAGGAGCTCGAACCCGGGACCCGCCCCGCGTTGATCGTCGTCGATCCGGCCCGCGCCTACATCGACCCCGACTGCCCGCTGTACGCCGGGGTGGAGGAGAACGTCGAGGCGATGCGTACCCTGCTCGCCGAGGCACGGGAGGCCGGAATTCCGGTGGTGATCACCGAGGTTCGGCTGCGCGCCGACGGTTCCGACGCGGGCGTGTTCTTCAAGAAGTCCGGCACGCTCGTGGCCTTCTGCGAGGGCAGCCCGTACGGGGAACTGATCGACGGTCTCGAGCCGACCTGCGCCGAGATGCTGGTGACCAAGAAGTATCCCAGTGCGTTCTTCGGCACGACGCTGAACTCGCACCTGACCTGGCTCGGGGTCGACACCGTGCTCATCGCGGGGCTGTCCACCAGCGGGTGCGTCCGGGCGACGACGCTCGATGCCATGCAGCACGGATACATCCCGATCGTCGTGGAAGACGCGGTCGGGGACCGGGATTCGGCGATCCATCGATCGAATCTGTTCGACATGCAGCAGAAGATGGCGGAAGTGTGGCCGCTGTCGCGTGCGCAGGAGTACCTCCGCGCGCTCGCGTCCGGCAATTAACACGAATGAACCACACGTGTTGCCGCAGGCAACACGCCACGCAATACATTCGAAGTCATCACCTTCCCGGTTGGGTCCCCAACGGCGCGGACGCCCCGACGTCTCACTTCGCTTCCCCAGGAGAATTCATGCGTCTTCCTCGACCCGGTCGCGCCGCCCTCGCGGCCCTCGCTTTCACCGCCTCCCTCGGTCTCGTCGCCTGCAGCAGTGACGGATCCGGCGGCGCCGACGTCTCGGACGCGGACGTCGCCGCCGGACTCGAGTACGCCCGGGCGCAGCTCGCGAAGTACGAAGCCGACCCCGAGTTCACGCTCGAGGCCGAACCGTTCCCGATGAAGGACATCGCCGGCAAGACCATCTTCGCCATCCCCACCAACAGCGAGAACCCGTACAACGTCGCGGTCGACGAGGAATCGAAGAAGGTCGCCGAACGCTACGGCGCCACCTGGATCGAATACACCAACCAGGGCCAGCCCACCCAGTGGGCGACCGGCGTCGAGCAGGCCGTCAACCAGAAGGTCGACCTCATCATCCTGTCCCAGGGCGTCGACGCTTCCCTCATCAAGCCGGCGCTCCAGAAGGCCGACGCGGCAGGCATTCCCGTTCTCCTCACCCACACGATCCTGCGCGGTGAACCGATTCCTGCGGACCTCGTGGGGCTCGTCGACGCCACCACCGACGCGCCCCTCGCGGAGGCCAACCGGCTCACCGTCGACTGGATGATCGACCGCACCGAGGGCGAGGGCAACGCGCTGATCATCACGTCCAACGAGGTCCCTCCCGCCAAGGCAGAGGTCGCCGCGATGGAGGACGAGATCGCGCAGTACTGCCCGAAGTGCACCTACAAGATCGTCAATGTGCCGGTGGCCGAGTGGGCCACCAAGATCCAATCCGAGGTGCAGTCCGCGCTGTCGGCCGATCCCACCATCAACTTCATCCTGCCCATCTACGACTCCATGTCCCTCTACGCACAGTCCGGGATCAAGGCCGCCGGCAAGACAGGGCAGGTCGAGATCTCCTCGGTCAACGGCACGCCCGCCGTGCTCAAGATCCAGCAGGACGACGGCATCGTCACCATGAACGTCGGCGAATCCATCCCGTGGCTCGCGTGGGCGACCCTGGACCAGGCCGGTCGACTGCTGCTGGGCTACGAACCTGTCGCGGACGGCGCGCAGGAAACCCCGCTCAAGCTGATCACGGCAGACAACATCGACGAGACCGGCACCCCGCCGCAGCCCGACAAAGGATACGGCACCGCCTACGTCACCGGATACGAAGCCATCTGGGGGCCCAGTGAGCAGCCCTGATCCGATCGTCAACATCGTCGGGCTCTCCAAGACGTTCGGCGACCACACCGTCCTGAAGAACGTGAACCTGACGATCCATGCCGGTGAGGTCCACGGCCTGCTGGGAGAGAACGGCTCGGGGAAATCCACCCTGATCAAGGTGCTCGCCGGATTCCACGCCCCGGACGCGGGCGCCGCCTTGCAGGTGCGCGGCCGGGACGTGCCCCTGCCGGTGCCGGCGGGTGGATTCCGTGATCTGGGCATCAGCTTCGTCCACCAGGACCTTGCCCTCGTCCCGGACCTGTCCGTCGTCGAGAACCTGCGGGTCGGGCCGGTGGTCGCCGGATCGAAGCCGTGGATCTCGTGGCGGCGCGAAAAGCGCACCGCACGAGCACTGTTCGAGCGCTTCGGTCTCGACGTCGATCCCGAAGCGCCGGTGTCGAGTCTCAACGAGACCGAACGGGCTCTGGTCGCGATCCTGCGTGCCACCGAGGAACTCGGCGACCGCCGCACGCTGCTGGTCCTCGACGAACCGACCGTGTTCCTCCCGCGTGAAGGTACCGACCTGCTGTTCTCCGTCGTCCGCGAGATCGTCGCCGATCGCAAGGCCGCCGTCCTGTTCGTCTCCCACGACCTCGACGAGGTGCTCGACCACACCGACCGCGTGACCGTGCTGCGCGACGGGGTTTCGCAGGGCACGCACCGCACCCGCGATCTCACCGCCACCTCGCTGATCGACCTCATCGTCGGCCGCAGCCTCGAATCCGCCGACCCGCGGGTCGCCGGGCCGGTCCGCGACTTCGACGACGTGCCGCCCCTCGCCCGCGTCGTCGAACTCGAGACGCCCACCGTGGACGGCATCACCTTCGAGGTGCGTCCCGGTGAGATCGTCGGCCTGACGGGGATCGCCGGCTCCGGCTACGACGACGTGCTCGCCGCGCTGTACGGCGCGAAACCCGCACGCGGCGGGCGCATGACGATCGGATCCGACGACGTCGCGCTGCCCACCACGACGCCGATCGGCTCGCTCGCCCGGAAGGTCGTGTACGTGCCGCCGGACCGCAAGGTCGAGGGCAGCGCGCCGGAACTGACGGTCGCCGAGAACGTCACCCTGCCGATCCTCGGCAGCGGCTTTCTGAAACCGCGTGCGCTCGGCGCCGTCGCCACCGCCCTGGCCGAACACTGCGACGTCCGCCCCCGCAATCCGCAGGCCGTGTACGGGTCGCTGTCCGGCGGCAACCAGCAGAAGGCGCTGCTCGGCAAGTGGCTCCAGATCGATCCGCAGCTGGTCCTGCTGGCCGAGCCCACCCAGGGTGTGGACATCGGTGCCCGCGCCCGCATCTTCGAGATGCTGCGCGACACCGCGAACGGGGGAGCGGGCATCGTCGTCGCCAGTTCCGACTATGAGCAGCTGTCGGTGCTGTGCCACCGCGTCCTCGTGTTCTCCCACGGGCACATCGTCGCCGAGCTCACCGGCGACAACCTCTCCAAGCACCACATCTCGGACAGTGTCCTCGGCCTGACCCGACAGGAAGTGAATGCCTGATGTCCGTCACCATCGACAAGACCACAGCCCCGAACACCGTCACCCCCGAATCCGCACCGCCGAAACGACGTCCGGCGCTCGGACCGCTGTTCGAGAAGTACGCGCTCGTCCTCGCTCTCGTCGCCGTCGTGGTCTTCTTCAGCGTGCTGCGCCCCGAGATCTACCCGACCGCCAACAACCTGCAGAACATCCTCGGCTCCCAGGCGGTACTGCTGATCCTGGCGCTGGGCCTGATCGTGCCGCTCACCGCCGGTGAATTCGACCTGTCCGCGGTCTCGACCATGTCGCTGGCGGCCATGACGATCGCGGTACTGAACGTCCAGCACGGGTGGTCGCTGCTGCCGGCCATCGTCGTCGCGATCCTCGCCTCGGTGTTCGTCGGCCTCGTCAACGCGCTGCTGGTCGTGCGGCTGCAGATCGACTCGTTCATCGCGACACTCGGCAGCGGCACCGTGGTTCTCGGTGTCGTGCAGTGGATCTCGGACTCGACCTCGGTCACCGGCATCGACTCGGCGCTCGTCGACGCCACCATCGGCACCCGCTTCCTGGGAGTGTCGCTGCAGTTCTACTACGCGCTGGCGCTCGTCCTCGTCATGGCCGTGGTGTTCCAGTACACCCCGATCGGACGACGGCTGCTGTTCGTCGGCCGCGGCGCCCAGGTCGCCCGTCTGAGCGGTCTGCACGTCGACCGCATCCGCGGCGGTGCGCTCGTGACCTCGGCGTTCGTCGCCGCCCTCGCCGGCATCGTGTACGCCGGGATGCTCAGCGGCGCGGACCCGTCGTCGGGACAGTCGTTCATGCTGCCCGCCTTCGCCGCCGCGTTCCTCGGCGCCACCGCCATCGTCCCCGGTCGGTTCAACGCCTTCGGCACCCTCGTCGCCGTGTACTTCCTGGTCGCCGGTGTCGTCGGGCTCCAGATGCTCGGTGTGGCCAGCTTCGTCCAGCAGCTGTTCTACGGCGGCGCGCTGGTGATCGCCGTCGCTCTGTCCGGTGCAGTCCGCCGTCGCACCGCATCGCGAACCACCAGGTGACGTAGGGGAGACCGGTCACCGGGACCGGCCTCGAGACGGCGCAACATCGGTGAAATCATCCGGTCGTAATCCCGAAATCCTCCGGATGTGGACTGTGAGGGCGCAACGGTCAGCGCGCCGCAAACAAGGAGAAATCATGACAACCACAGTGGTAGCCGGAAACCCGAAACCCGGCTCTCGTACCCTCGATGCGGCAATCGCGTTGGCCACCACCCTCACCGGTTCGGCCCCCGACCACGTTGTCGACGTCGTCACCCTCGGCCCCGGCCTGCTCGGGTGGGGCGACGACGCGGTCAAGGCGGCCGTCGAGACCGTCGCCTCCTCGGACCTGGTGATCTTCGCCAGCCCGACTTTCAAGGCCACCTACACGGGCATCCTCAAGTTGTTCCTCGACCAGTTCGCCACCGGAGACGGACTGCGCGACGTGACCGCGGTGCCCCTCATGCTCGGCGCGGGACCCGCCCACGCGATGGCGCCGGACCTGCTGCTCAAGCCGGTCCTCGTCGAACTGGGCGCGACCTGCCCGGCCCCGGGCCTGTACCTGATCGATTCCACCTACACCACCGATACCCGGATCGCGGACTACGCCGAACGTTGGTCTGCCGCAGTGCGATCCACCGTCCGAACGGAGTCACGATGACCACTCCCACCCTCGACGGCGCTACCCTGCGTCGAGCCTTCGGTCACGTCCCCGCGGGGGTCGTCGCGATCTGCGCCGACACCGGAACCGAACGTCTCGGCATGGCCGCCAGCACCTTCGTGCCCGTCTCGCTCGACCCGCCGCTCGTCGCGTTCTGCGTGCAGAACACGTCGACCACCTGGCCGAAACTCGCGGCACAGCCCCGATTGGGCATCAGTGTTCTCAGCTCCGAACACGACCGCGCGGCCCGCGTGCTCGCTGCGAAGGACGGCGATCGGTTCGCCGGCATCGGCACCGAAACCCGGGACGGGGGAGCGCTGTTCGTCGAAGGCTGTGGTGTCCGGATGGACGTGTCGATCGAACAGCAGGTGCCCGCCGGGGACCACGCCATCGTGGTGCTGCGCGTCCACGAACTGCACTGCGAGGAAACGGATTCCGCGGTGGAGCCGATCGTGTTCCACCGCAGCGCTTTCCGGAAGCTGGTGGCATCGTGAGCCGCATCGAGGCGGCGCTCGACGCAATTCGCGCCGGACGGCCCGTCCTCGTCTCCGACGACGCGGACCGAGAGAACGAGGGTGATGTCATCCTCGCGGCGCACCAGGCGACGCCGGAGTGGATCGCGTGGACCGTGCGGCACACGTCCGGCCTGCTGTGTGCCCCGATGACCGGGGCGCGGGCGGACGCCCTGGACCTGCCCGCGATGGTCGCCGACAACCAGGATCCGAAACAGACCGCCTACACCGTCACCGTCGATGCCGCCCGTGGCGTCACCACCGGGATCAGCGCCGCGGACCGTGCCACGACCCTGCGGGTCCTCGCCGATCCGACCGCGACCGCCCGGGATCTGATCCGGCCCGGACACATCCTGCCGCTGCGGGCCCGTCCCGGTGGAGTCCTCGAACGCCCCGGTCACACCGAGGCCGCCGTCGACCTGTGCGCGCTGGCCGGCGTGCCGCAGGTCGGGGTGATCGCCGAACTCGTCGCCGACGACGGGTCCATGATGCGGATGCCTGGCATCGAGGACCTCGGAGCCCGCCACGACCTGCCCGTTCTCACGATCGAGGAACTGCGTAACTACCGGGCCGTGCACCCTTTCCCTGCTCCGGTCGTCCCGTCCGGCCGGATCGTGCGCGGTGACGAAACGTTGATGCCGACGCGATTCGGGACGTTCCGGGCCGTCGGTTACCTCGACCGGCAGACCGGCGCCGACCACGTCGCCCTACTCGCGGGGACGCCGAGCGACGGGTCGCTGGTGCGGGTGCATTCGGAGTGCCTGACCGGGGAGTCGTTCGCGTCGCAGCGCTGCGAGTGCGGTCCGCAGCTCGACGCCGCGCTCGAACGGCTCGCCCTGGACGGCGGGGTGCTGGTGTACCTGCGTGGACACGAGGGCCGGGGGATCGGCCTGCTCAAGAAGCTGGCCGCGTACCGGTTGCAGGACGACGGCCTCGACACCGTCCAGGCCAACCTCGAACTCGACGAACCCGCGGACGGTCGCGAGTACGGCGGTGCCGCGGCGATCCTGCACGATCTCGGGGTGCGGTCGGTGCGGCTGCTCACCAACAACCCCGCCAAGATCACGGGCCTGGAAGACAACGGGATCACCGTGATCGGCCGTGAACCCCTGCACGTCGGGGTCGTGCCGGCGAACGTGCGCTACCTCGAAACCAAACGGCGCCGCATGGGCCACATGCTGCCCGCTGCCGAGGGCTGACCGAGTTCGTCGGGATCCGGCCGAAAGCTCTGCGCGAGGTCGCGGCCTGTAGTGGAATCGAGCGGGATCCGGACGACTCGGCAGGAGTGATCGGTATGCGACCCACCGGCCTGACGGCGAATCTGAACGTCGCCGACATCGAGGAAGCGAAGGAGTTCTACACCGACTACCTCGGGCTCTCCGTCGAAGAGATGAACCTGGGGTGGGTGGCTCGGTTCAAAACCCCGGACGGGCGTGCCGTCGTCCAGCTCGTCAGCAGCGACGCGACCGCACCGGTCGATTCCGTGCTGTCCATCCACGTCGGCGACGAGGTCGAAGCCGCCTACGAGGAGGCGCAGCGTCGGGGTTTCGACATCGTCTACCCGCTGACGACGGAACCGTGGGGTGTGCGCAGGTTCTTCGTGCGCGCGCCGGACGGGTCCGTCGTCAACATCGTCAGCCACTCGGACGACGCCGGATGACCAGCGCCACCCAAAGCCGCTGACGAGAAAGACAGCAGCGCGATGCCGACATCGCGCTGCTGTCTTTCTCCTCTGCGGCTCTGGCTATTGCGGGACGCCCTCTCGCACGGTCGCGGCGTCGAGAAGCGGCGCCTCGGTACCAAGGTGCTCGGGGCGGAGTGCACGCTCGCCGGCGACCTGCGCGGCGATCTGCTCGAGCCGCTCAGCGTGCTCGGGTTCGATGGTCACGTTTAGGGCGCCGACGTTCTCCCGCAGGTACTCTTTGTGCCGCGTTCCCGGGATCGGGACGACGTCCTCGCCGCGGGACAGCACCCACGCGAGTGCGACCTGGCCGGGAAGTGCTCCGATCTCGGTCGCGATGCGGGCGACCTCGTCGGCCAACCTGCGGTTGGTCTCGAACACGTCCTGTGCGAAGCGCGGATGCCGCGCGCGGCGGCCGGTGACGTCGGCGGGCTGCTGCAGGCGGCCGGTGAGCCACCCGCGTCCGAGCGGTGAATACGTGACGATGCCGATGCCGAGCTCGCGGACGACGTCGAGCGTGGTGTCCTCGATCTGCCGGCTGAACAGCGACCATTCGTTCTGGATCGCGGTGACCGGGTGGGTGGCGTGTGCGCGGCGGATGGTGCCGGGGCCGGCCTCGGAAAGGCCGATGTAGCGGATCTTTCCGGCCTCGACGAGTTCCGCGAGTGCTCCGACGGTCTCCTCGATCGGCACCTCGGGGTCGACGCGGTGCTGGTAGTAGAGGTCGATGTGGTCGATGCCGAGGCGGCGCAGCGACGCCTCGACGGCGGTCCGGACGTACTCGGGGCGGCCGTCGACGGAGCGGTGGTCGGGGTTGGTGTCGCGGTCGAGTGCGTTTCCGAATTTCGTCGCGATGATCAGGTCGTCGCGGCGGCCCGCGATGGCACGCCCGAGCAGGATCTCGCTGTATTCCGGTCCGTACACGTCGGCGGTGTCGAAGAAGTTGATGCCGAGGTCGATCGCCTCGTCCACCAGCGCGGTGGACAGCGCTTGCTCGTCGGCGTCGGCCGAGGTGGTGAAGCTCATGAAGCCGAGTCCGAGGGCCGATACGGTCAGTCCGTTGCTGCCGAGTCGGCGTGTGGGAAGGGTTGTCACTGGTCGTTCGCTTTCTCTGGGTGGTGTGCTAGATGCCGACGTATCGGCTGTTCGCGGAGTGGTTCTGCCAGCCGGTTTCGCCGGCGTAGCGGTTCTCCGGCCGGTCCAGGCCGAGGTGGTCGCGCAGCGTGGTGCCGGTGTACTCGTGGCGGAAGATGCCGCGCTTGCGCAGGATCGGCACCACGTGGTCGACGAACGGCTCGAGCCCGGTCGGGAACGAGTCGGCGTTGAGGTTGAATCCGTCGGCCGCCTCGCCGAGGAACCACTTCTCGATGTCGTCGGCGATCTGTTCGGGCGTGCCCACGATCTGCCGGTGCGCGCCCGGGTTGCGCGCCAGGATGCCGCGCACCGTGAGGTTCTCCTTGCGGGCGAGCGCGAGGGTGGACTTGTAGAAGCCGGCCGATGCACCGAACCGTTCGGTGTCGAGGAGGTGGTAGGGAAGCGGCTTGTCGAGTTCGAGATCGTCGGGTTCGAGCCCGAGCTTCGTGGCGAGTTCGGCCTTCTGTTCGTCAGGGCCCAGGAACGAGTCGAGCAGGGCCTTGCGTTCGAACGCTTCCTTCTCGGTGCTCCCGACGATCGGGAACAGGCCGGGAAGCAGCAGGATCTGGTCCGGACGGCGCCCGTGCCGTTGTGCCTGTGTTTTGAGGTCCCGGTAGAACTTCCGGGATTCCTCGAAGACGGTCTGCGCGCTGAACACGGCGTCGGCGTACTTGGCGGCGATGTGGGTGCCGCCGTCTCCGGCCTGCACAATCACCGGACGTCCCTGCGGTGTGCGTGGGACGTTGAGTGGGCCGCTCACGGAGAAGCGTTGTCCCTCATGGTCGATCGCATGAATGCGGTCGAGGTCGGCGTACTGCCCGGTGGACCGGTCGGCGACGAGTGCGCCGTCCTCCCAGCTGTCCCACAGCTTGACCAGGACCTCGACGAATTCCTCGGCCCGGGCGTACCGTTCCCCACGGTCGGGGAGCGTGGTGAGCCCGAAATTGGCTGCCGCTTCAGGATTCTGGGTGGTGACGAAATTGAGGGCCGCGCGGCCGTGCGTGACGTGGTCGAGGGTCGACCAGCGCCGCGCGATGTTGTACGGGTCGTTGAACGTCGTCGAGATGGTCCCGATCAGGCCGATGTGCTCGACCGCGGAACCGATCGCAGCGAGCAGCACCGAGGGTTCGAGCGAGTTCCACGTCTGCTCGGCGACGGTACCGGGAAGGGCCGGGCCGTCGGCGAGGAACAGGGCATCGAAGGTCCCGCGCTCGGCGATGCGCGCGATGTTGCGGTAGTACTCGATGTGCACGATACCCAGCGGGTCGTCCTGGATCCGCCACGCGGCCGGATGTTTACCGGCGTTGAGCGCATTCGTATTCAGGTGCAGCTGACGGGTTCTGGTCATGTTCTTCTCGGTGTCCTCGAAAGATGATGCGGGAGTGGTGCGGTCACTGGTCGGAAACCGTGATGTGGTCGAACACGGGGTTGAAGACCTTGGCGATGTCGTAGTCGTGTTTGACGCCGCCGGCCGCGTACGCCGCGTTCACGATGCTCTGCTGCGAGGCGATGAACTCCGGATCGCCGACGCGGTAGAGCCTGCCGTGCTTGCCGTTCTCGAAATTGATCTTCGCGATGTCCGGGGCCTGCTTGAGGACGTCCTGCAGGATGCCCGTCACCTCGGCCTCGTGCGACGGGTACCACTCGCTCCACAGCTTGCTGAACCGGGCGAAGAAATCCTCGGCCGCGGCGAGTTTGCCCGCGTCCGCCAGCACGTCCGGCCGGGTGATGAACCCGGCGCCGCCCTTGACTCCGAATTCCTCGTTGGTCGTCAGTTGCACCGCGTCACCGGACTCGATGGCCTTGGCGACGTGGGAGTAGCTGGTGACGACCGCATCGACCTGTCCGGCGGCGAACGCTGCGGCGGCGGCCTGGTTGTCCGGCAGCTGCACCGGTTCGATGTCGTTCACCGTCAGCCCGGCATCGGCGAGGATCTTGACGTATCCGGCGTAGATGTTGCCGCCGAAGTTGTAGGCGACCGTATGTCCCCTCAGCTCTTCGATCTTCGAGATCCCGGCGGACTTCTTCACGAAGAGTGCCGGGGCCGGATAGGGCGTGCCCTCGTAGGCGAGACCGGCGATCGTGTAGATCTTCGGATCGGCGTTGCCGAGGTCGTTTTCGGCGTTGGCCGCTTCGAAGGCGGCGGTGTTCTCGCCGACCAGACCGAAGTCGGTCGCCTTCGAATACAGGGCCGAGATCTGAGCAGCCGGGCCGGCGATGACCGGAGTTTCGAGGGTGTAGGGCAGGTCCTCGAACAGCCCGGACGCCTCGAGCAACGCCGGGTAGTCGGCGGTCTGGAAGCCGAACGTCAGGGTCACGTTGTTCGGGTCGCCGTTGTTCGCGCCCTCGGCGCTGCTGCACGCGGACAGACCGGCTCCCAGCGCGAGTACGGCGGTCAGGGCGGCGAGCCGGCGGCCGGCGCGGGCGGCGAAACGGGCAGGGACGGACACGAGGGGTAACTCCTTGTAGGTGATGGTCGAGAGCCGGGCGGGTCGGGTCAGCTGCCGATCGCGGCCAGCGCCGCAGCGCGGGCTGTTCGCCCGACGCCGAGTTTGTCGAGCAGCGCTTGACGCAGCTCCTGGAAGCGGGCGTCGCTGCGTCGCCGCGGTTCATCGACGTCGACGGTGATGTCCACGTCGATGTTGCCGTCGGAGAGGATGAGAATTCGGTCGGCGAGCAGGATGGCCTCGTCGACGTCGTGGGTGACGAGCAGCACCGCCGGGTTGTGTCGGCGGATGAGTGCCCCCACCAGGTCGTGCATGCGGATGCGGGTCAGCGCGTCCAACGCCGCGAACGGCTCGTCGAGCAGCAACAGGCCCGGCTCGGTGGCGAGCGCACGCGCCAACGCGACACGCTGTGCCTCACCACCGGAGAGCGTGACCGGCCAGGCGTCCGCGTGTCCGGCCAGTCCGACCTCGTCGAGCGCGGCGACGGCACGGTCGCGATCGCGGCGAACGTGGCGGCTGCCGAGCACGACATTGCGCCACACCCGCCGGGCGGGCACGAGCCGGGGTTCCTGGAATACGACGGACCGGGACTTCGGGACCACCACCGTCCCGCCGTCGGCGGCATCGAGACCGGCCAGGATGCGGAGCAGCGTCGTCTTGCCGGTTCCGGACGGTCCGAGCAGGGCGACGAAGTTGCCTTGCCGCAGTTGCAGATCGACGCCGTCGAGCACGGCCCGGTCGCCGAACACCCGTCGGACGCCCCGAGCGTCGACCGCGAACGGACCTGTCTCGCTGCCGGATTCGCTCGGCAGAGAGTTTTCAGATGGTGACACGGGGCCTCCAGGGGAGCGCGAAACGTTCGATGATCCGCATCACCACGTCGACGACGATGCCGAGCGCGGCGTAGATGAGAATCCCGGCGATGACGATGTCCTGCCGCTGGTTCTGGTTCGCGTTGTTGAGCAGATAGCCGATGCCCTCCCGGGCGTTGATCTGCTCGGCGAGCACCAAGGCGAGAAGCGATACGCCGGAGGCATATCGGATGCCGGTCAACGCGGACGGAAGCGCGGTCGGCAGGATCACGCGCGCGGCCAGCCGCCAGTTCCGCAGACCGAACGTCTGTCCGGCTTCGATGAGTTTCTTGTCGACGCCGCGCACCCCGTGGTACGTGTTCAGGTACACCGGGAACACGGTCGCCGCCGCGATGAGGATCAGCTTGGGCTTCTCGTCGATGCCGAACCAGGTGATGAACAACGGCACCACCGCGATGAACGGGATGGTGCGGAGCATCTGCAGCGGAGCGTCGAAGATCTCCTCGCCGATCTTCCACAGACCCGCGAACAGGCCGAGGACCAGTCCGAACGTGACGCCGAAGAAGAGGCCGATTCCGGCCCGCCGGATCGAGACCGGCAGCGCCTCCTGCAGGTCGTTGTTCGACCACAGTTCGCCGTACGCGGCGAGGATCTTGCTGGGCGGCGGCAGGGTGAACTCGTCCGTCCAGCCCAGCACCGAGGACAGCTGCCACAGCACGATGAGCGCGACGGGGACGAGGAACCGCAGCACCCGCCCGCGCCACACCCGGGCAGCCGCCCCGATCCTGCCGGTCCTGGTGTTCGGGCTGAGGTTCTCCACTTCCGGCCGGGTCGGCGGGGCGCCGGCGGTGTCGTCTTCCGTCGACGCAGAATCGCGTGTCGACGCAGAATCGCGCGAGACGTCGACGGCGGTCACGACGAGCTGTCCTGCGGCTGGGTGAACGCGTTGAACGGGACGGTGTCGTCGGCCTCCAACCGGGCGACCAGGCCGAGTTCCCAGGACAGGTACTTGCGGAACCCGGCCTTCTGAACCTCGGGGTCGCTCTCGCGCCAATGGGTGAAGACCACATCGTCGCGTCCGTGCAGCAGGTTCTCGTCACCGGACTCGAGCGGTTCACCGGCCGCGACCCAGGCGGCGGTACCGCCGTCGAGGACCGCGACGGGTCGCTGCGTCGCAGCGGCGAGATCCGCGGCCGCGTAGGTCGCAAGGACGCCGTCGGGCGAGGTCAGCACGATGGTGCCGTCGCCGGGGATGTCGGCGACGGAGTTCACCAGCCGGGACCGAAGTGCATGCACCGCACCGGGAATGTGGCCGTCGCGGTAGTCGAGGCTCGGCTGCAGGTCGACGACCTGCGCGGTTCCGGCGGCAATCTTGCCCTTCAGCGTCGCGGCATCGACGGTCGTGACGTCGCCGGGCAACCCGAGCAGTCGTACTGCCGGGCCGGTGCCGGTCTCGAGTTCCTCACCGTCGAACGCGTTCTCCAGCACATACACCTCGCCCCAGCCGACCTGCACGATCCACGAGGCCGCGACGGTCGCGCGCACGGAGTCGTTGTCGACCAGCACGATGCGGGCGTTGTGGGTCGCGATGTAGCGGAACACCCACGGGGCGACGTCCCAACTCGGCGCCGAGACGGTGCCGGGCAGGTGACCGGCGGCGTACTCGTCGGGCGTGCGGACATCGAAGACGTAGAGGGTGCGCTCGTCGGTTTCGGTGCGGAACTGCGCGAGTGTCGCCTTGTCGATCGACCGGATTCCGAAGCGATCGCGGAAGCGCTCTGCGGCAGCGTGCGCCTGGTCGAGGGAAGAGCCGGTGGGAAGCGGTGCGGCCGAATGCTTGCCGTGGTCGAGTTCCAGCCCCTCCAGGACCCACGACTGCGTGCCGCCCTCCAGCGCGACGACGGAGTTGGGCAGTCCCGCGTTGATCAGGACCTGCGCTCCGAGGATGCTGCGGGTTCGTCCGGCGCAGTTGACGACGACGAGCGTCTCGGGCGATTTCACCACCTCGGCGGCTCGATAGACCAGTTCCGCGCCCGGGATCGAGGTGCCACCCGGCAGGCTGTGGTTCTCGAACTCGCCGATGGGGCGGCTGTCGAGGACCACGATGTCCTCACCTGCGGCGACCTTGGCGCGGAACTCCGGAACGCTGATGTGAGGCGTGCTGTAGACCTCTTCGATCCATTCACCGAACGCCTGGCCGACGACGTTGTCGCCACCGAACTGGACCGTGTAGCCGGCATTCGCCCAGGCGGCGATCCCGCCGTCGAGCACGCGTACATCCACGTAGCCGAGCTCGGCGAGCCGGGACGCGGCCCGCTGCGCGAGGTCGTCGTCCTTGCCGCCGTCGTAGACGATCACCGGCGTGGAACGTCGCGGAACGAGCGCGTCGACGCGCAGTTCGAGGCGGCTCAGCGGGACCGCAACACCGAGCAGGATCGAGCCCTCCTCGGCCGTAACCCGGGCCTCGCGGACGTCGAGGAGCGCGTATTCGTCGTGGCTCGACAAGAGATCGTGCAGTTCGTCGGCTGCGATGGTCGACGTGGTGACAGTGGGCATGGGGTGTTCCTCCGAGGGACGTGAAGTCGGTCAGTAGTAGATGAAGCCGGGAATGCCGCCACCGGCGACGATTCCGTCGCCGGTGATCGCGGCACTGCGCGGCGACGCGAGAAAGGCCACGACCCAGGCGACCTCCTCGGGTTCGACAACTCGTCCGATGACGTTGTCGAGGTGCGCTTTTCGGGTCGATTCGTTCACGAACGCGCGGTTCCGGAACTCCTCGAAACGTTCGGTGCGCGTCGCGCCCGGGTGCACGACCGTGACGTTGATGCCGTACTTGCCGAGTTCGTCCGCGACGTTCTTGGTCAAGGCGGTGACGCCCGCATTACGTACGGAACCGATGACGGACACGGTCTGTCGCGAGCCCGTGCCGCTGATGTTGATGATCCGGCCCCAGCCGTTCTCGATCAGCAGGGGCGCGACCGCGCGAATCGTTCGGAGGTAGCCGATGACCTTGACGTCGATCTGCCGGTGGAACCACTCGTCGTCGGCGTCGTTGAAACTCGGCCCGTGCTGAGCAGGCTGTTCGGCCGCGTTGTTCACCAGGATGTCGAGGCCGCCGAACTCCCATGCGACGGCGTCGACGAGGGCTTTCACGGATTCGTCGTCGCCGGTGTCGGCAACGACCGGCAGCACATTCGCGCCGGTCGCGTACTCGATGCGTTTGGCGGCGTCGGCGAGTACCTCGGTGCGGCGACCGGCGATGGCGACCGAGGCGCCCTGTGTCGCGAGTTCCAGCGCGATCGCATAGCCGATTCCGGTGCCCCCACCGGTGACGATGGCGCGTTTGCCTTCGAGTTCGAGACCCATGTTCGAGTTCTGACCGTTCCTTGTAGTTCACCCTGGTTCCGCGCGAAAAACGCGATTGCGGAATGTATTCCGATCGCAGGAATGTCACGACGCGGCCGCACCCGGCTTCCGGGCACGATGTGCTTACAGAACTTACGAACAAGAGGCCGGAATCGAACCCTTTTGGCTCACCCTGGTTCTAGGGAGCCGGTCACCGCTGACAAATGCCCTCCGAGTCCACCGACGCAAAAGACAGCCGCGCGTGACTGGTCACGCGCGGCTGTCCTTCTCTGCTGTGGGTACCGGGGGAGACCCTGCGGCGATCAGATCACCGACGACCCGCCGTCGACCGGCAGGTTCACACCCGTGATGAAACGAGCTTCGTCGGAGGCGAGGAAGAGCAGTGCGTTCGACACGTCGACCGGCTCCACCCACGGTGCCGGCAACGCGAGCAGCGTTCCCGACGCCTCGGCGAACTGCTCCGGGGTGACCTCCTCGAGGTCGGGACGGAACAGCTTGTACACCGCCTCGTTCTGGATCATGTCGGTGTTGCAGTTGGTGGGCGACACGACGTTGACGCGGATCGAGTGCGGCGCCAGTTCCATTGTGAGCGTGCGCATCAGGCCGATGACGCCGTGCTTCGACGCGACATAGTGGCCGAAGCGTGCGAAGCCCTTGGCGCCCGCGTCGGACGACGTGATGACGATGGTGCCGCCGCGTCCGCCTTCGACGATGTGCGGGATGGCAGCCTTGCACGTGTTGAACACGCCGTTGAGGTTGACGTCGATAACGTCGTTCCAGTCGCCGACGAGCAGGTCCGGAACCTCGTCGCCGAACTGGAAGATCCCCGCATTGGCGGCGACGATGTCGAGACGGCCGAGCTGCGCGACCGCGTCGTTCAATCCCGCTGCGAGCCCGTCGTAGTCGCGGACGTCGGCGGTGTAGGAGACGATCTTGCGGCCCTCGGCCTCGACGAGCGCCACCGTCTCGGCGAGATCCGCTTCGGTGGCGGGATGGTAGAACTCGCCGGTGCGGCCGACCTCGCCGCACACGTCCATCGCGATGATGTCGGCGCCTTCCTGCGCGAGGCGCACCGCGTGGCTGCGGCCCTGCCCGCGCGCGGCTCCGGTGATGAATGCGACCTTGCCTTCGACTCTTCCGGTCATGACGAATTCCTTGTCTTGTGTTGCAGCAGTGGATGTTCGGTGGCGTCAGTCGCCGAGGTCGAGTTCGCCCATGCGTGCCCATTCGACGCCGGGGATCTCGGTGTTGAGGATCTGCGGGGTGCGGGCGAGGGCGGGACGCATCGCGTCGAGGCCGGCGCGGAAGTGCTCGGACGCGACGTGTGCGGACCCGGCGTCGCCGTCGCGGAACGCTTCGACGAGCACGAACCGGTTCGGGTCGTCCACGCTGCGGGACCATTCGAACCACAGATTGCCGGGCTCGGCGCGGGTCGCGTCGGTGAAGTCCCGGGTGCGCTCCAGCCAGGTGTCGGCGTCCTCGGGCCGGACGGTGAATTTCACGACGATGAAGATCATGATTCTCCCTGAGAGGGTGGAAAAGGGTGCGGCGCAGCACGAATCGAGCGCTGCGGGCGCCGCAGGGAGTGGGGGAGGGATTCGGGCTCACGCCCGATGTGTCAGGGCAGGTTGTAGCGGTACGAGACCTTGTGCATTTCCAGTTCCATGAACGCTTCGAGGTCGCGGATCCCGCCGAGGGCGGGGATGCGCCGGTGGAGCAGTTCGTGGAGGTGGTCGTTGTCGCGGCACACCAACTGCATGTAGAGGTCGGCGCGGCCGATGCAGGTGGAGACGTAGGTCGATTCGTCGAGCGCGGTGAGTTCCTCGACCAGCCGGTCCTGCGCGCCCGGTTCCACCTTGATCAGGACGAACGCGAGGACGCTGTACCCCAGGCGGAACGGATCGGCGATCGCGATGACGTTGAGCGCGCCGGACTCCTGCATGCGGCTCGAGCGGATGCGGACGGTTCCCTCGGAGACGCCCAGCTCGCGGGCGATCTGCCGGTAGGGCATGCGGCCGTCCTCCTGAAGGAGGCGCAGGATGCCGCGGTCGATGTCGTCGAGACCGTCGCCCGGGTTCTCTCCCGAGTTCTGGTCTCCGTTCGACGGGTTCGGCATCTTGCGCATCCGCTCAGTTTAGGAGATGGTCCGGTGACGCGGCTCAGCCACGCCGGCCGTCGAACTCGTCGTCGGGCACGAGCACCGCGCGACCGCGGATCCGGCCGTGGTGCAGGTCGTCGAGCGCCTGCTGGAAGTCGCTGAACCGGTACTTGACCGTGTGCAGCTTGACCTTTCCTTCCGCCGCCAGCGCCATCAGCTCGACCAGGTCGTTGTAGGTGCCGACCAGGTTGCCGACGAAGTTGATCTCGGTGCTGATGATGTCGATGGTCGGCACGTCCAGGCGACCGCCGTACCCGATGACGTAGTACGACCCGGCGCGGCGCAGCATGCCGACACCGGCTTCGATGGCGGTGCCTTCGCCCACGAAATCGAGGACGGCTTCGGCGCCGTTGCCGGCGGTGAGGTCGAGGACCTGCTGCGTTTCGGTGCCGTCGGCGACGACGGTCGCGTCCGCGCCGATCTGCTTGGCCAGATCCAGCGCATCCGGGGAACTGTCGACGACGACGATGCGCGCGGCCGTCATCGACTTCAGGACCTGGATGCCGATGTGCCCGAGCCCGCCGGCGCCGATCACCACGGCGGTGTGGCCGGGCCGCAGGATCGCGGCGGCCTTGCGCGCGGCGTGGTAGGCGGTGAGCCCGGCGTCGGCGAGTGCCGCCACGTCGGACGGTTCGAGCGACGGATCGAGCTTGACGACGCTGCGCGCCGAGGTGCGCAGGTACTCGGCCATGCCGCCGTCGGTGTCGATGCCGGGGAAATCGGAGTGCGTGCAGTGCACGTCGTCGCCGCTGCGGCAGGCCAGGCACAGGCCGCACGTGGCGAGCGGGTGCAGGATCACCGAGTCACCGACGGCGACGTTGGTGACGGCCGAGCCGATCTCGGTGACGGTGCCGGCGTTCTCGTGCCCGATCGTGTACGGCAGGGCGACGGAACTCTTGTCCTTCCACTGGCCTTCGATGATGTGCAGGTCGGTGCGGCACACTCCGGCGCCGCGGACCTTGACGATCACGTCGTGCGGGTCCCGCACGGTCGGCTGGGGCACCTCGTCGAGGGAAGGCTGGGTGTCGTAGGCGTGGACGCGGATGGATTTCACGGGTGGCTCCTGGAATCGGAAACGGGGGCTGGTTCGCTGGATGCGGTGTCGAGGGGCAGAAGTGGGTCGTCGTGGACCCGCCATTCGATCGTCGATTTGTCCTGAATGCGCTGGCGGTAGTACCAGAGCACGCAGGCGATCATGAGAATGCCGATGCCGGTGACGGTTTCGCTCAGCCCGCCGTAGCCGGTCAGGCCTGGGTTGAGGATGCCCACGGCGATCGCGAACGTGTTGATCGCGAACAGGGCGCACGCGATGACGACCCACGGTTTCGCGAGGCGGATCGGCCGGATGATGTCGGGGCGGTCGCGGCGGAGCAGGACGAACGCGCCGACCGCGAGGGTCACCGCGGTGAGGTAACCCAGGTTGCTCGCGAGCAGGATCGCAATCGGCTCGCCGAGCACGATCAGGATGATGACGTTGATGAGCATGTCGGTGGTCAGGGCCCGGCCCGGGACGCCGTACCGGTTGAGCTCGCCCAGCTGGCGGATCGTGCCGCCGGACTGTGCGATGCCGTACAGGGATCGTCCGCCGTCGGCGGTCGCCGTCATCATCGCGATGACGAACGCGGCCATCACCGGAACCTGTCCGAGCCACGCGTACGAACCGAGGATGTGCTCGAACGCGATGCCGATGTAGTTGACCGGGTTCGCGCCGATCGTCTGCTCGCCGAGCGCGCCGACCACGACGTAGGGCACCAGAATGTACAGGCCCATGATCATCAGGGCGGACCGGCGCAGCGCGCGGGAGGTGTCCTTGACCGGATCCTTGTACTCGGCGGCGAAGCTCGCACACACCTCGGTGCCGTAGGTCGTCCAGGCGGTGATGTAGAACCAGACGACGATCACCTTCCAGTCGAACGGCGAGCTCGATCCGGTCCAGCTCAGGCGAGTGATGTCGAAGTCGGCGCCGGACGAGAGGAACGGTCCGACGACGAGGACGGCCAAGCCGATCACCAGCAGGGCACCGGTGATGCGGGCGACGCCGGCAGCGATCTTGATACCGAAGTAGTTCAGTGCCCAGGCGGAGACGATCGCGCCGATCGCGATGAGATAGGGCAGGCCCAGCTCGTGGCCGATGGGCAGGCGGATCGCGATGTCGTTGTCGGGGAAGAACGCCTGCTCGATGAGGGTGCCGAGCACGACACCCTCGACGGAGAGTGACAGCGACCAGCCCATCCAGTAGCCGAACGCGGCGATCGCACCGAGGGGCGCGAAGTGGCGCTTCCAGCCCTCGTAGGCGTAGACGGAGATGCCGCCCGAGCGGTCGGGGAACATCGCGGCCATCTCCGAGAACAGGTGGCTCTGGAGGAAGGCGAAGAAGCATGCGACGGCCCAGATGGAGATGGCGGTCCAGCCGCCGATCGCGCCGACGGTGTAGCCGAGCGTGAGGAACAGGCCGATCGGCATGTTCAGGGCGAACACCATGCCGTCACGCCAGGTGAGCGTGCGGACCATGTGCTCGGGTGCGGGATCGGAACCCGATGTGTCGAGCGAACTCATTGGGTGGCCCCTTTCGAGTTGCCTGATGAGTGGAGGGTACGTCGGCGCTCACGGCGCGGACGAGACCCAGAGTTCGAGGTCGGCGACGGGAGTGCTTGCCGCGATCCACTGGCGGCAGCGGACCATGAGCCGGGGCTGGCCGATCAGGCAAGCACCCGTGAGCAGTCCGTCGCGGGCGTACAGGTAGGCGAGGTCGTCGGGATTGCGGGAGAGCACGCGCAGGTCGTCGTGCCCGGTGGTGTCACCGACGATGTCGATGCGCCGCCCGAACTGGTCGGACCACACGTACGTCGCGGCGGTGACGGTGCGCTTGTCGTCGCACGCCAGGTTGTGCGCGACGACCTTGGCCTGTTCGGCGGCCGAGGTCCAGTGTTCGTGACGGTGCGGCGTGCCCGCGTCGTCGGTCCACGCGCAGACGTCGCCGACACCCCACACGTGGTCGCCGGCGCGTCCGGTCGCGTCACAGATCAGTCCCGCGCGCGTGACCTCGAGGCCGCTGCCGGTGAGCCACTCGGTCGAGGGGACCGCACCCACCCCGACGACCACCGCGTCACACGGCAGCTCGGTCCCGTCGTCGAGGACGACGGACTCGACGACGCTGGTGCCGCGGAGTTCGGCGACCGCCCGGCCGCACAGCAGGTGCACATCGTCGGCGCGGGCGATGTCGGCGAGGACCGCTGCCGCGTCGTCGCCGACGCTGCGGGTCAGGGGCACGGGTTCGAGTTCGACGACGGTGACGTCGACCCCGAGACGCCGCGCCGACGACGCGATCTCGAGGCCGATGAAGCCGGCGCCGATCACGACGAGTCGCCGCGCCGCGCGCAGGGCCGTGCGGATGCGCGCGGCGTCGTCGGCGGTGCGCAGGGTGAAGACACCGGCCGGTGCGTCGGGGAACGGGTTGCGGGGCGTGGCCCCGGTCGCGACCACGAGTTCGTCGTAGCTCAGCGAACGCGCGTCGGTGTGGACGGCGCGCGCGGCGGTGTCGAGACGGCGGGCGGTTTCGCCCAGGTGCAGGGTGATCCGGTTGTCCGCGAACCATGCCGCGTCCCGGAAGGCCGTCGAGGCGGGCTCGTCGTCGACGAGCACGGACTTGGACAGCGGCGGCCGGTCGTAGGGCAGGTGCGGTTCGTCGCCGATCAGGGTGATGTCGCCGTCGAAACCTTCGGCGCGCAGGCCCTCGGCGACGCGGAATCCGGCGAGCGACGCACCGACCACGGTCACGTGCGTCATGACGCCGTCTCCTCGAGTGTGAGGGCAGCCGCGGGGCACGAGCGCACCCCTTCCCGCACGTCGGCGAGGCGGTCGTCGGCGACGGTCGCTTCCAGGAGGTCGACCTTGCCGCTGTCACCGAGATCGAAGATGTCCGGTGCCGCGACGACACAGTTCGCGTATCCCTGGCATTTGCCTAGATCCACAAGGATTTTCGTCATCGTTCCGACTTTCGTCGTAGGGAGGTCAGGACGAGAGCGCGGTGACCGCGGTACGCATGAACGACTGCAGCGGGCTCTCGCTGTCGAGGAGGAGTCGGCCGGCGCGGACCCGGCCCGAGTTGTAACCGATCTGCTGGATGTCGGTGGCGCGCTTGTCCTCGATGAGGGTGCGGTCCCACATGTCGAGCCATTCCTTGACGACGATCGGGTCGGCGCCCGGCTTGGCGTACATGTCGACGAACGCCCACGACTTCTGCGGCCCGACCGGCTGGATGCTGCCGATGAACCCGACGTAGTCGTCGAGCGCGAAGAACGACGACGGGAACGTGAACGCGAACCGGAAACCCTTGAGGCCCTCGGGATCCACGTTCGTGGGCAGCCACTTGATCGGGCCGGCGTGCCAGATGGTGTTGTCGGACGAATCGATCGCGTAGTCGTCGGGGGAGGTGTGGTACGTCTTGCCGAAGCTCGTGCTGTGCAGGGTGGGGCAGTGGTAGCACTCGACGGCGTTCTCCGCCCACAGCTTCCAGTTGCATTCCATGTCGTACTCGTATCGGATCTGGAATTCGTAGTCGCGCAGGTCCGCGTTGAGTTCGTCTGTGCGGGAACGGATATCGGCGGTGACGGTCGCCAGGGGAGCGGCGTTCGGATCCGGGTTGACGAAGATCCACTGATCCCACCGCTCGACGGAGACGGGTTCGAGGGAGATCGTCGAGCAGTCGAAGTTCGGCTCGCGCTGCGAGCGCGGGGCCGTCTTGAGCTTGCCGTCGAGGCCGTACGTCCAGCCGTGGTACGGGCACTGCAGCAGCGGCTTGTTGCCGTTCTCCTCGGCGATCGAGTGCAGGCGATGGCGGCAGACGTTGACGAATCCGCGCAGCTGGCCGTCGCGGCCGTGGGTGACGATGATCGGGATCGCGCCGGCGCGGGTGACCGCGTAGTCGCCGGGCTTGGCGACCGCGGATTCGTGGCACGCGTACTGCCAGGACTTGGAGAAGATCTTCTCCTGTTCGAGCTGGTGGATCTCCGGTGCGTAGTAGAAGGGCGCCGGCAGGGTTTCTCCGGCGTCGAGATCGGCGAGAAGCTGGTCGACGGAGGGAAGCGCGTACCGGTCGCGCACGTCGTCGAGGGAAATCACCACGAGGGGGGTCCTTTCGGTGGGGGAGCACACGGGGCTGTTGTGTGCGTCACATCGAATTGCGTACCAGCATGAGGTCACAGATACGCAATGTCAAGCAGATGTACCGGATTTATTGCGCATTGCGTAAAATCGCAGGTACCCGAAGGTGGGAATGCGTCGCCGCGACGCGACGCGACCGCGCGGACCCGCGGCATCCGAGAGGAGGGCGGTAGGTTGGCCGGCATGAAATGGTGGTCGCTCGGCGGGGCGATAGCGTGCGAGGTCACCGCCACCCTGTCGCTGCGTGCTGCCACCGACGATCCCGTCTGGTACGTGCTCGTCGTGGCCGGTTACTGCGCGTCCTTCGCATTCCTCGCCCGCGCGCTGCGGTTGATGCCCGTCGGTGTCGCCTACGGAATCTGGGGCGCCGCCGGCATCCTGTTGACCGCGGCTGCCGCGACCGTCCTCTTCGGCGATCCGATGACCCCGCTGATGGCGGTGGGCATGGCGCTGGTGATCGCGGGAGTGGTCATCGTCGAACTGGGCTCACATCCCCGAGTCGACCCGGTGGACGAAGACGACCGCGAGGTCGCGGCACGGTGACGTGGCTGATTCTCGCGGCGGCGATCGTTGTCGAAGTGGCAGGCACGATCTGCCTCAAGTTGTCCGACGGTATGGCCCGTACGCGCTGGGTCCTGGCCACCGTCTCCTGCTACGTCGTCGCATTCGGGCTCGTCGCACTGGTGCTGGCGCGCGACGTTCCCGTCGGCGTCGTGTACGGCATCTGGGTTGCCTGCGGGGTTGCGCTCACGGCAGTCCTCGGACGCCTGCTGTTTCGGGACCCCCTCACTTTCCGCATGGTGATCGGCATTGCCCTGATCATGGCGGGAGTTGTTGCGATCGAGGTCGGTTCGCACTCCGCGTGAGGGTTACCGTAGCCGCCGACGAGAAAGGCAGCAGCGCGATGCCGGCATCGCGCTGCTGTCTTTCTCGACTGCGGGTCGTGCAGGGCGCGGCGGTGACCCCGATAGTCACGACGATGCGCGCACCGAGCGGGACATCCGCGGCCGTCCGGCCTTGAGCAGCCCCGCCGCGACCACGATCTGGCCGACCATAGGCGAAGTCGGCAGCGCGAGCAGTTCCCAGCCGGTCGACGCGTAGCCCAGCGCCCACACGACGATGGCGGCGGCCAGCGCCACGGTCGCGACCTGCCCGAGTGTCATGAGGTTCGCGGCCCAGTTGCGTGCGCGCTGTTTCACGAGAGACACCGATCCAGCGATCACTCCGGCGACCGCGCACGGTAACCCGATCAGGGTCGGGAGTCCCAGCGCGAGTCCGGTATACGGGCCGACATCGACAACCCCGGAGAAAACGAGCTGCGGTACGGCGATCACCCACATCGGCACGGTGCACAACACCGAGACGACCGACACGGCCCAGAGTGTTCTCATCGCACCAACCTAGCCGAAAGATGCCCTACTGCACGGGATGACGACCGCGAGTAGGCGGCGAGGTTCGGAGCGTTTCCAGAGCCGCAAATGAGAAAGACAGGCGCGCGCGACCGGCATCGCGCTGCTGTCTTTCTCGATTGCGGCTACCGGGGTGAGGGCACTGCCACACTCTCCCGCGGCGCTTCGGATGAGAGTGTGTGCAATTGTGTTCGCTGGGCGGACGTTCTCGCGCACCGGAACGAACCGCGGGGGAATCGACAGGGGGAGCAGTGACCGGGGAGTACCGTCGGCAGGCCGACGTCATCGAGTTCTGGCGTGCCGTGGAGTTGTTCAGTCCACAGCAGGTTCCGAAGGTCGACAGGTTCGACAGTCTGGAACCGGTCGAAGAGGTGGCCGCCGAAATCCCACTGCCGTGGATGTTCTGCCGCCGACTGCGCCAACCGTTACGCCGGAAAGGAAACGAGCGACAGTACATCGTCTACCTCGGTGTCTATCGAATCGACGAGGTGTGGACGGCCGTCGACGGGATCCTCGATCCGGGTGCCGAGAACTACGACCCCCGACCGGCCGGGGAATGTGCGCTTGCTGCGATCGTCCTGGACAAGGAGGGTTGCTATATCCCGGAGTCCGAGGTGTTGTCCGGCCTGGCGTGGGCGGCAGGTCGCACCCGCAACCCCGGACCCGGGTCACCGTCGTGGTTGCGCGGATTCCGCGAGGCGCAGGAACAATTGACAGAATTGCTCGACGACGGGCAAGAGGTCGACGTGCAACGAGGCGGCCGGCGCCCTCTGAGCGTCGGGATGCTCACCGACCTGCGGAATCGCATCGCGACCTTGACCGGGCTGGAGGGCATGGTCGACTGCGGCGAGATCAGAGTGCGGTCGGTGCAGGTCAACCAGTCCGACGGCTTCGACGGCACCGACTTCCTGAACAGCTTCATCGCCGATGATCTCGATCGGGTGGCGGAACAGGTCGCTCACGGTGACATCGGCACCGGGCTCGCGCAGTACCTCACCGACGACACCGGGCTCGACGTGGCCGCCCGGGTCGACCTGAGCGCCGTCCCCGAAGCATCGCTGGCGGCCTGCCGCCCCGCCGCGACCCCGCCCGGCCGCTGGCCGAGCAAACCCGAGCATCCCCTCGCTCTCGGCCAGCAGTTCGCTGTGAATACCATCATGGACGAGTTGCACAGCGGTGCCGGAATTTTCGCGGTCAACGGTCCTCCGGGCACCGGAAAGTCCACGCTGCTGCGCGATCTCGTTGCGGCGATCGTCGTCGAACGCGCGGACCGGCTCGCGGGCCTCGCGAACCCGGCCGAGGCGTTCGCGGCCACCCCGCACCGCTGGAAGACCGGCGACTATACGCGGATCGTGCAGCGGTGGACCGGGCCGTTCCACGGATTCGAGATGGTGGTGGCGTCGTCCAACAACGGGGCGGTCGAGAACATCAGCTTCGAGATGCCCGCCGCGGACGCAATCGACGGCGAACGATTCGAGATCGACTACTTCACCGACATCGCGACGGCGTTGCTGAACGTCGACGCCGCCGGCGATGCCGAACCGGCCCGGGCGTGGGCGCTGACCGCTGCCCGGCTCGGTCGCAAGAGCTACCGGTCCCGATTCACCAGCACCCTGTGGTTCGACGGAAAGGCCACGGGGCGGGATGCACCTGCCAGACGAGGCATCCAGTCGATTCTCAAGAAACTCGAATCCACGGGACCGGAACGTCCCTGGCGAGAGGCGGTTGCCGCATATCGTGCCCGGCGTGACGCGGTCGCGACGATGCTCGGCGAACGTCAGCGGGCCTACGAGCAACTCCGCGAACGCGCGAATCGGCGCAGCGAACTGGGTGCGATCGAAGATCAGTTGGCGGCGCACGCGATCGCGGTTCGCAGCGCCGCCGACGCCGAGCAAGTGCGGCGCGGCACCGTCGAACGAACGCAGCAGGAGAAGTCCACGGCCGAAGCGGAACTCGCCGCGCACGATGCGACGCGAGTTCCGTGGTGGCGCATCGGCCGGCAGGCCCGCGAGGAACGACGGCGATGGCAGGCCCATCGCGACCAACTCGCCGAGGCCCTCGCCCGCTGGGACGAGAGTTACCGGCAGGCCTTTGCCGCCCATCAAGAAGCGACGCACGCGCTCGTCGCCCTGCAGGGCACGCAGGACGAACTCACCCACCGGTATCGCGGCACGCGCGCGCGTCTCGCAGAACTCGACTGCGCGCTCGACGCGGCGCGGCAGCGGTGGGGTGCATCGGTCCCCGGTGAGGACAGCGACACCGCCCCGGCGAGGGAACTGGCCGCGCCGTGGTCGGACGAGGAGATCACAGAGGCGCGATCACGCGTGTTCCTTGCAGCCCTCGACCTGCACCGGGAATTCCTCGCCCACGTGCCCACCCAGATGCGGCAGAGCCTGCACGGGGCGACCGACGTCGTTTCCGGAAGCGCACCCCGGGATCTGGATCCGGCCGCCGTTGCCGACGCGTGGCGCGCGTTGTTCTTCGTCGTCCCCCTCGTTTCGACGACCTTCGCGTCCTTCGACCGGGTGTTCCGCGGACTCGGACGGGAAGCGCTCGGCTGGTTGCTCATCGACGAGGCCGGCCAGTCCACACCGCAGAACCCGGTGGGCGCGATCTGGCGGTCCCGCCGCACGGTCGTCGTCGGCGACCCGATTCAGCTCGAACCCGTTGTCACACTGCCGTTCCGGGCTCAGCAGGCGGTACGCCGCGAGTTCGGCGTGGACGAGCGGTGGCTGCCGGCGAGGTCGTCGGCGCAGTCTATCGCCGATCGCCTCAACCGGTGGGGAACGACCCTGCCCGGCGACGAGGGGCCGATCTGGGTGGGTGCACCGCTGCGGGTGCACCGGCGTTGCGACGAGCCGATGTTCTCGATCGTCAACACCATCGCCTACGGCGGCACGATGCTGCACGGCAGGGATCCGCGCCCACGCGGGTCGCTGCCGTCGTCGCGGTGGATCGACGTCACCGGCCCCTCCAGCGGTCACTTCGTGCGGGCGGAGTACGACCGACTCGTCGAACTTCTCGACGACCTGGCCCGGAGGGGACAGGACATGGGGGAGGTGATCGTGTTGAGCCCATTCCGGGACGTCGCGCGACGGCTCACGGCGTTGCCCGTGCGGTTCGGCGGACTCACCGCCGGGACGGTGCACACCGCGCAGGGCAGGGAAGCCGATGTGGTCTTCCTCGTGTTGGGCGGCGATCCGGCGAGCGACGGTGCGAAACGCTGGACCTCATCGAAACCGAATCTGGCGAACGTCGCGGTCAGCCGGGCGAAGAAGCGCCTGTATGTGATCGGGGACCGCGCGGCGTGGTCGCGGCATCCGCGCTTCGATGTGCTCGCCCGGGAACTGGCTCGCCACGTCGAGCAGTCGGCCCACCCCGATGGATAGGGACGCGTTACCAGAGCCGCAGACGAGAAAGACAGCAGCGCGGTGCATGCATCGCGCTGCTGTCCTTCTCGTCGGCGGATACCGTCGGGGTGAGCGTTACCGGGGGTCAGAACAGCCGCGGGGTCGCGTGCGATCCGTCCCGTGCCTCGGTGATGCGGGCGTGCCAGCGGTCGACGAGCCACATCTCAACCAGTTCGGGCCGGGTGGTCATGAGCGAGGCCCACGTGGTGAGCAGATCGACGTACCGGTGGTAGCGGCGCAGCGTGAAGTCGGCGACGGACGGATCCTCGAGCCATCCTTCGTGGACCAGCGTCGACACCCCGTGCTGGTCGAGCAGCTGCGCAGGCCCGGCGTCTGTCTGGACCCCGACCGCCCACAGGTACGTCGCCAAGAGTGGAACGCCGATCCCGGGGGTGTCCGGCCACCCGGACCACGTCTGCCGGGACGCCTCGGGCAGTTTCTTCGTCTTCGCGCAGTAGTCGAGCACGCCCTTGATCTTCGCGAGCCCGTCCCGGTTCTTCGGGGCGCGGGCGTCGCGGACGTCGGGGAAGCGGCGGGCGCCGCGTCGTCGGGGATGCGCACTGCGCCAGGCCGCGCACAGGAACAGCAGGCCCAGTCCCTCATGGTCGGCGTCGATCAACTCGCTGCCCAGCCGAAGGTCGTTGCGCGGGACGATCGCGTCCCCGTCGGTGACGACACGTCCGTCGAGGTTGCGACCGCGGAGCCGGATCTCGTGGCCGGCGCGCTCGAGGTGACTGTTCCACCAGTCCAGGTCGACGGTGACGCCCTCGTCGAGCACCTGCAGGTCGAACGAGCGCGCCCGGCACCACTCCGAACATGCCTTCGGAGGCTCGAATCCCTCGTCGTAGGGGTGCATTCTGACGAGACTGCCACGACGAACCGCAAAACTGGTGGTGGGACACGCGCAGACGCCGGGACGTCGGCAGGTCGGTTTTCGTCCTGTGCAGGTTCGCGTTACGGTTGAAAGTGCCAGACTTGACAATCACCGTTCGACCCAGCGGCGAACGTGCGCCCGCGTCGCCGCGTGCGGAGGTTCGAATCATCATGGCCACTTATACATTCGACGTTTTCGTCAGTCTCGACGGCTTCGGCACCGCGGTGGACTGGCCAGGATATTGGGGGAAGGAAGGTCCCGAGCTGGTGGCGAGTCGCGCCGAGGCGTTCGGGTCCGACCGGATTCTCGTGCTCGGTGCCAACACCTATCGGGACATGTATCGGATCGTCAAATCCGGGGACGATCCGACCTTCGACCTGATCGACAGAGCCCGGAAAATCGTCCTCTCGAAGACACTCGAACCGCCGTTGGAGTGGGAAAACACGACGCTCATCGCCGAGGATGCGCTCACCGCGATCCCTCGGCTCAAGGCCGAATCCGATGTGCCGCTGTGGTCGCACGGGAGCCTGTCGATGAACCGGGCGCTGCTGTCGGCCGGGCTGGTCGACAGGCTCGTCATCACGATCTTCCCGGCGATCACCGGCACCAGCGGCCGCAATCCCGTGTTCGTGCCCGGCGCCGAATTCGACCTCGAACTGCTCGAATCCCACACATTCGACGGCCGCGTCCAACAACTGGTCTACGCGCCGACCCTCCACAAGGGCCCGAGTCACGAAGCCTCGAAGGCAGGTCCCAGCAGCATGCCCGGTAACGAATCGCCGGCCCTGGAACGGTTCGCGGGCGAGAAGGTCGTACAGCTCCAGACCCGCAAACGCGACGGTACCTGGGTCGATACGCCCGTCAACCTCGTCGTCGACCACGGCCATGCCTACTTCCGTACCCCCGGCAAAGCGTCGAAGAACAAGCGGCTGCGCAATTTCCCGGAGGTACGGATTCGTCCGTGCACGTGGTCGGGAAAACCGACTGGTCCGCCGGCCAAAGCGACGGCACACCTGTTGTCCGGCGAGGAATCCCGGGCCGCCGGTGAGCTGATCGACAAGAAGTTCCCGCTGGTGCAACACGTCGGCGTGCACCTCGCGCACCGCGTGATGCACACGTCGACATTGCACTACGAATTGACCGACGTCACCGACCTGTAAGCTACGACGCCTCGAATCTCGCCTCCACGTCCGCGGTGATGCCGATGCGATCGGGTTCGAGGGCGAACGTGGGACCGCTCGTCTCGGCGGCGGGTGCCATGTCGGCGCGCATCGCCGACCGCAGCACGGGTCCGCCGCTGGGGTAGGGCGTTGGGGGCGTCGGCAACCCGAGCATGCCGGGATCGGCGATCGCGACCGCGCGGAAAGTGTTGTATCCCAAGCTCTTCGTGTAGCCCTTCGCCTTGTCGAGGGCGTTCTGTACTGCAAGGTCGCGGACCTCGGCGAGCTTCTTCTGCCGCGACTTGCGGGTGATCCACCAGCGCAGGTCGGACACCGTGACGGCCTCGATCCCCGAAACCCGCTCGACGAACGCACCGACCGCATCGAACTCGTGGAACGTGACCGTGATCGACGCCGACGACGTGTACCGCCACGGCAGCGTCTTGCCCTCGTTGTTGTACGGGCGGTACCGGGTGTGTCGCACCTGATCGAACGTCCAGCGCTTCACAGGACTGTCGGGACCCTCGCGCAGGTCGGCGACGAGACCGGTCAGGGTGGCGACCGCCGCCGTGACCGGGTCGGCGGCCTGCTCCCGCGTGGCACCGTCCGCGTGCACCTGCAGCGCGACGGTGCATCGGTTCGGGGCGTACTCGCGCTCGGCGTGACCGGCAACCGTGATCGTGACGGGGAGATCGTTCATGCCCGCGAGTGTGCCAGCACGACACGACCTTTGCCGGTATTCGCAGCTCAGGCGTCCTCGACGGCGGCGAGCAGCATGCGGGCGGCGACCGCGACGAGCCTGTCCCGGTCGGACTTCGGCGGGCGCAGCAGTGCGATCCGCGAGCACAGGCTGGCCGTCGCGCCCATGACGATGAACACCAGGTCGTCGAGTGCGGCGTCGTCGAGATCCGGGCGCAGGCGGGCCGGGATGATCCGCCCCAGCGGTCGCAGCGGTCCTTCGATCTCGGCCCAGGCCAGACCGAACTCGCTCTCCCCGGATGTGTAGGACACACGCAGCACGGCCGCGTGCTTCTCGAACGCCGCGGTGAGGCTTTCGACGACGGTGACCATCGCGACCGCGGGTTCCTGATCCATCGCCCGGCCGATCGCGGTCGAGAGTGTCGTGGTGATGTCGTGGACCGCCGACATCCGCAGTTCGTCGATGATCGTGTCGATGTCCGGGAAGTATCGGTACACGGTGCCGATGCTGACGTGGGCGTGCTCGGCGAGGGCGGTGGTGGTGGGACGCGCCGTCGGGCTCTTCGCGAGCAGCTCGTGCGTAGACGTGAGGAGGTGCTTGCGCATTTCACGGCTGCGCTGCTGCGTCGGCGACTTCCGTATGCCTCTACCTGGGGTAGTTCGGTTCGGTCGGGGGCTCACGGAAAGTGAATAGTAGGTGAGGATTTCTCGTGTTTCCATGAGATGCATGAAGCGACGGATTCCTCAGGACCTTGCCAACGCAGACATCGCGGTGCGTCGCTACGGCGACCTCGGACACCGCTGGCTGGACGGAATGTGGCAGGCCGACCCTCTGGCCGATGCCGTGGTCGCCGACGACTTCGGTGCCTCGTCGGCGACGGACGCGGTGCGCGCCGCCCTCGAGGGAGGAATCGACTCGGTCGCCGACGCCCCCGAATCGTTGCGGATGCTGTTCAAATTCCTCGACGACGAGCCCGACTGGGTCGACCACGACCGTCTCGACAACGCTGCCGACGCGCTGGTCCGGCACACCCCGATCCTCGGCATGGTGCTCGGCGCCGCCTCGCTGGTGCGCGGTGCCGGCAACGAGATCGCCGGCAAGCCGCTGGCTTTGACCGGCCGGTACGTCAGCCAACCGGCGGTGCGGTCCGTCGAGGTCGGGGAGTGGTTGCGGCACGTGCTGACCCGCGGTGGAATGCGCCGTAACGCAGCCGGTTTCGCGTACACCGTGCGGGTCCGGCTGATCCACGCGCACGTGCGTCGCGGCATCCTCGCGAGCGGTCGCTGGGACGAGGAGGCGTGGGGAGTGCCGATCCCGCAGTCGTACATGGCGTTGACGATGGCGGAGTTCGGGCACATCGCCGTCGAAGCGATGGAGATGCTCGGGGTGCGGTTCACCGACGAGGAACGCGACGACATCTACCACCTGTGGCGCTACGTCGGCCACGTCATCGGGATGAGCGACGAACTGAACCTGTGCAAGGAAGCCGACCACATCCTCGTCGAGGAGCTGTACCGGCTGACCTCACCCGGCCCGGGAGATGACGACCGCGACTTCGTCGTCGCGCTCACCGACGACTATCTGGTTCCCGAACTGGCCAACCTGCTGCCCGGCAACGACCGCATCAAGCGGGCCGTGTCGCGGACGTTGATGTACGGCCTGCAGCGCGTGTTCATCGGCGACGCCGACGCCGACGCCCTCCACATCCCGGACGGGTCGATCAAGCACGTGCTACGCCGCGTCGGCCCGGTTCTTGCGCTGGTCAACCGCATCCAGGATCGTCGCTACCCGGACCGCGAACGAGTGACGCTTCGCGCCTACAAGGGCCGTGATGCCGCGATCGAGCGCATGCGCGTCGACTACGGCGTCGAACACGACCTGGTCGACGCCGCGCCGCACTG